>NZ_JBQQCE010000082.1:0-26851 GCF_052245645.1 Streptomyces sp. KR55
GGGCGGCGGAGGCGGCGGCCAGACCGACTTCACCGGCAAGGAGGTCCAGGTCCCCTACGAGTGCAAAACACCCATCGGCGACAAGAACGCGACCTCGCCGGTGCAGATCAACGCGAAGAAGAACGGCGGGAGTTTCGACCTCACCGTGCAGTTCAAGAAGTCGGTGATGGACAGCCCGGCCGACATCCCGAAGGACTCCGTCAAGCCGTCGATGGAGGTGGTCCTGGGCGGCGCCGACACCGGCACGGTCCATGTGGAGGGCCCCACCAACGCCGAGGACATCAAGGCGGGCGACCCGATCGAGATCCCCGACCTCACCGGCACCTACAAGCCGGGCGCGAGCGGTGAGTCGACCCTGTCGCCGGGTGTCCTGACGATCGAGGCACTGGGCACGACCACGACGTGCACGCCGGCGAAGACCGAGGTCTCGCTGACCCTGGACACCACCGAACAGGAGGGCGGCGCATCCGGCGGCGGTTCGGCGTCCGGCGGCACGTCGGGCGGCACATCTCCCGACGGCGGCCTCGCGGAGACGGGCGCCGAGGGCCACGGCGGCCTGAAGGCCCTCGGCCTGGTGGCCGGCACGGTGATTCTGCTGGGCGGCGCGTTCCTCACGTTCCTGCCGGGGAGGCGGCTGCGGTAACACCCTGACGTCCGGAGGGCACCTTGCGCGAGGTGCCCTCCAGGGTGCGTACGGATTCAGGGCTTGCCGATGTCGACGGCCCACACACCCGTACCGTCATAGGCCTCCGGCGTCGCTGTCAGCACCTGCCCTTCGACGGTGCTCATGGCCGCGGCATGCACAGCGTGCCCGTAAGCCCACTCCAGACCGGCGGTCACCGCCTGCTCGACCGTCGCGGCTCCTGCGAAGTCGAGCGGCAGGAACTCCAGACCGGGCAGCGCACCGACATGGGCCGCCGCACCTGGGAGCTGAAGACTCGCGGCCATCAGACAAAGTGCTGGAATGTGTGCGCGTTGCTCGGGATCGTCGACTTCGACGACGGCCAGGCCGGACAACAGCCGATGGCCTCGGCACAAGGCGAGGACTGCCGTGTGGTCCAGGATGATCACCGGCGCTCCCCCACTTGCCGGGAAGCGATCGCGGCACGCCATTCCTGCGCCGCGCGCACGTCGGCTTCGGTGAGGTCCGCGCACAGGTTGGCCCGGACATAGGCGATCGCCCGGGCCGTACGCTCGGCGCGCTCGGCCTCCGTGGGCGTAGCGGCGACCACGCGTTCAACGTAGGCGCGCGTGCTCAGACCACGTTCCTCGGCGAGGGTGCGCAGACGGTCCCTTATCGACTCACTGATCTTGATGGTGGTGTCAGCCATGCCGCAAGAATACGAGTGAATACCGATGTCTGCGGGGAAACCCGGAGGGCCGCCGCACCGTACGGTGTGGCGGCCCTTGGAGCTGCGGTCTGTCTCAGTGGACGTCGCCCATGAGCTCCTTCACCTTGTTGCGGTACATCCAGACCGCCACACCGGCGGCCACGGCGAGCCCGGCCTCGAGGGCCACGATGCCCGTCTTGTTGAGGTCGACGCCGGCGATGGAGAGCAGGCCGGTCGTGGCGTCACCGGCGGTGACGGCCAGGAACCAGACGCCCATCATCTGGGAGGCGTACTTCGCGGGTGCCATCTTCGTGGTGACCGACAGGCCGACCGGGGAGAGCAGCAGCTCACCGACGGTCTGCGTGAAGTAGATCGCCACGAGCCACATCGCGGCCGCCTTGTGACCGCCCTCGGCGATCGACAGCGGGGCAAGGAAGAGGAAGAAGGACGCGCCGACCAGGACCAGACCCGAGGCGAACTTCACGATCGTGCTCGGCTCCTTGCCGCGCCGGTTCAGTGCAAGCCAGAACCAGGCGAAGACCGGGGCCAGGGCCATGATCAGGACCGGGTTGACCGACTGGTACCACGAGACCGGGAACTCCCAGCCGAGGACACTGTTGTCGGCCGACGACTCGGCGAAGATCGACAGGGTCGAGCCGCCCTGGTCGTAGATCATCCAGAAGACGGCCGCGGCGACGAAGAACCAGATGTACGCGGACATCTTCGACTGCTCGGCGCGGTCCAGCTCCTTGTCGCGCTTGATGCGGGTCAGCACCATGACCGGGATGATCACACCGAGCAGGGTCAGCGGGACCAGGATCCAGTTCAGCGTGTAGTTGCCGGAGAAGCCGACGATCGCGTAGAAGACGACGGCGATACCGGCCCAGATCGCGGCCTTGCGCAGCGTCGAGGCCTTCTCGTCGGCGGACAGCGGCTTGGGGACGACGCTCGAGTGCGCGTCCAGGTGGCGGCTGCCGAGCAGGAACTGGGCCAGACCCAGCGCCATGCCGAGCGCGGCCAGCGCGAAGCCCAGGTGCCAGTTGACGTTCTCACCGATGGTGCCGATGATCAGCGGCGCGGCGAAGGCGCCCAGGTTGATGCCCATGTAGAAGACGGTGAAGCCGCCGTCGCGGCGCGGGTCGTCCGGGCCGTCGTAGAGATGGCCGACCATCGTGGAGATGTTGGCCTTCAGCAGACCCGAGCCGATCGCGACCAGGCCGAGACCTGCGTAGAAGGTGCCCGAGGCAGGTAGCGCCAGCGTGAGGTGGCCCAGCATGATCACCGCACCGGCTACGGCCACGGTCTTGCGCGGACCCCAGACCCGGTCACCGAACCAGCCGCCCGGCATCGCGAGCAAGTACACCAGCGACACGTACACCGAGTAGATCGCCGTGGCCGTGGCCGCGTCGAGATGCAGGCCGCCCGGCGCGACGAGGTACAGCGGGAGCAGAGCCCTCATGCCGTAGTAGGAGAACCGCTCCCACATCTCGGTCATGAAGAGAGTGGCCAGTCCGCGGGGGTGGCCGAAGAAGGTCTTCTCGGAGCCGGGGTTGCCCGGGGAGACCGAGTCCTTCGTCAGGCTGGACGCCATGGTCGATCCTTGCTGGTCGGGACGCGCTCGAAGAGCGATGCGCGCCCGGTGGGGGGCGGCCGGCACCGGCGGGGGCGCCCGTCCGCCCCACGCCCAGGGGGAGTCCGCTCCGGATCACGGAGCGGTGGACGGCGCCCACCGGGATCCACGCCCCGCGCGTGGTGCGCGCAAGGGCCCGGCCACAGGTCATTCCTCACACAAAACAGACCCTCAGCGTCACTTCGCCGAAGGTCCCGGGTGATACAGGCGTTCCATCACCATACGTCATGACACTGCCGGATATGGAAGGACTTGAGACGCGAATCACAGGTGTCGGCGGAACCGCAGGCACCCATTCGAAGGTCCTTTCCAGGATCGCACCCTTCAGTCATAGGTTCGTACCAGTACGCCCGAAGGTAAGAATCCGGGCCCTGCGATCGGCCTCCGGCACTTGTCAGGCGCGGACTACCATCACCTCATGACCCGAGTACTGCTCGCCGAGGACGACGCGTCCATCTCGGAACCGCTGGCTCGCGCACTGCGCCGGGAGGGCTACGAGGTCGAGGTGCGTGAGGACGGACCCACCGCACTCGACGCAGGACTCCAGGGCGGCGTCGACCTGGTCGTGCTGGACCTCGGCCTGCCCGGCATGGACGGTCTCGAGGTGGCCCGCCGACTGCGTGCCGAAGGCCACACCGTGCCGATCCTGATCCTGACCGCACGCGCCGACGAGGTCGACACCGTCGTCGGGCTCGACGCGGGCGCCGACGACTACGTCACCAAGCCGTTCCGGCTCGCCGAGCTGCTCGCCCGGGTCCGGGCCCTGCTGCGGCGCGGCGCCGCCGAGCCCCAGCAGCCGCCCGCCACGCACGGCGTGCGCATCGACGTCGAGTCGCACCGCGCCTGGATGGGCGAGGAAGAGCTCCAGCTCACCGCCAAGGAGTTCGACCTGCTGCGGGTCCTGGTCCGGGACGCCGGGCGGGTGGTCACCCGCGACCAGCTGATGCGCGAGGTCTGGGACACCACCTGGTGGTCGTCCACCAAGACCCTCGACATGCACATCTCCTGGCTGCGCAAGAAGCTGGGCGACGACGCGGCCAACCCCCGGTACATCGCGACCGTGCGCGGTGTGGGCTTCCGTTTCGAGAAGAGCTGAGCCACGGCTTCCCCGCACGTGAGGCCGAGCTACGGCTTTCCCTACAAGTAAGTAAGAAAAATGCGCCGTCGACTGATCCAGTCCACGCTCGCCGTGGTCCTCGTCGTGATCGCCGTCTTCGGCGTCTCCCTCGTCGTGGTCGAGACCAGGACGATCAGCACCACCGCCCAGGAGCGCGTGGAGTCCGAGGCGGTGCAGCTGGCCAGCATCGTGGACAGCCGGATCCTCGGCGCCGAGCAGATCACCTCGGAGATACTCGCCGACCAGGTCGGCGACGAACGGTACGCGGTCGTCCGCATCCCCGGCCAGAAGCCGATCGAGGTCGGCGAGAAGCCCTCGGGCGACGTCATCGAGGCGACGCGCACCGGCGAGGAGGGCGAGACGGTCACCGTCCAGGAGCCGCGCTCGGCGGTGACCCGGGAGGTGGGCCGGACGCTGTTGATCATCGGGGCGGTGGCGCTGCTGGCCGTGATCGCCGCGGTACTGCTCGCTCTGCGCCAGGCCGACCGCCTCGCCTCACCGCTCACCGACCTCGCCGAAACCGCCGAACGCCTCGGCTCCGGCGACCCCCGGCCCCGCCGCAAGCGGTACGGCGTCCCCGAGCTGGACCGCGTCGCCGACGTTCTCGACGCCTCCGCCGAGCGCATCGCCCGCATGCTCACGGCGGAGCGCCGACTGGCCGCCGACGCCTCCCACCAGCTGCGCACCCCGCTCACCGCGCTGTCCATGCGTCTGGAGGAGATCACCCTCACCGACGACCCGGACACCGTGAAGGAGGAGGCGACCATCGCGCTCACGCAGGTGGAACGCCTCACGGACGTCGTCGAGCGGCTGCTGACCAACTCCCGCGACCCGCGCACCGGCTCCGCCGTCACCTTCGACCTCGACGAGGTCATCCAGCAGCAGCTCGCCGAGTGGCGCCCGGCCTATCGCAGCGCCGGCCGCGCGATCGTCAGCTCCGGCAAACGGCACCTCCAGGCCGTGGGCACGCCGGGCGCGGTCGCGCAGGTACTGGCGGCGCTGATCGAGAACTCCCTCATGCACGGCGGCGGCACGGTGGCGCTGCGCACCCGCGTCACCGGGAACCAGGCGGTCATCGAAGTCACCGACGAGGGTCCCGGCGTCCCGGCCGACCTGGGCGCCCGGATCTTCGAGCGGACGATCAGCGGCCGCAACTCCACGGGCATCGGCCTGGCCGTGGCCCGCGACCTGGCGGAAGCGGACGGCGGCCGCCTGGAGATGCTGCAGGCCAAGCCTCCGGTGTTCGGACTGTTCCTGTCACGAACACCGGTGAAGAAGAAGGGTGAGGGGGACCGGACGGTTCGCTGAGGCCGTATGCCGCCTGCGGGTGCGTGGTGGCTGGTCGCGCCCGCGCGGCGGAGCCGCATGTCGATACAGCCCCGCGCCCCTTTGGGGCGGCGCCCTTCTTGGGCGCGTCAGACGCGGGCGCGCTGCGGAGGCCGGGCTCGTTCCGCCTCCAGGAACGATTCCGCGTCGGCGATCGCCTCGCGGCCCGGAAGCGCGCGGAACACCCAGGTGCGGTAGGACCAGAAGCGGAACAGCGTCGCGATGCCGATGCCGAGGAACTTGAAGATGTTGCTCTGCAGCGGGCTGTCCCAGTCGAAGCCGTACGTCGCCGTGTACAGCACGCCGTTCTCGATCACCAGGCCGACCGCGCTGAACAGCCCGAACAGCGACATCTCCTTCGTACGGCCGCTCTTGTCGCGGTCGCGGTACGTGAAGTAGCGGAAGCCGACATAGTTGAAGGCGATCGCCACGACCGTCGCGATCACGCTGGCGCGCACCACCTGGAGGTCGGTCACATGCCGTACCAGGTTGAACACGAGGAGATTGACGAGCAGTCCCGCCCCACCCACGGCGCCGAACTTGGCGACCTCACGCACGAGCCGTTCGATGCGCTGCCGCAGCGCACTGGGGGGCGTCGGTGGGAGCCCCGAGGAACCACGTCCCATGGTCGTGCAGGCCCCCACTCGTCGGTGTCGTCAACCCAGCCATGCTAACCACCGCCATTCTGTGATCGCTTGTGGAAGAGCTCACCGTGACGAAAGAGGCCGGAACCGGCCGGGAACCGGTGCGGAAAGAGGCGGAATCCGGCCGACCTGGCGCGGCCGATACCCTGGGGGCGTGACGTTCCCGGTAGTCGGCATGGTCGGCGGGGGTCAGCTCGCTCGTATGACACACGAGGCGGGCATCCCGTTGGGCATCAGGTTCAAGCTCCTCAGTGACACCCCTCAGGATTCCGCGGCGCAGGTCGTGAGCGATGTCGTCATCGGCGACTATCGCGACCTCGACACGCTGCGCGCCTTCGCACGCGGTTGTGACGTGATCACCTTCGATCACGAGCACGTACCCACCGAGCACCTACGGGCCCTGGAGGCGGACGGCATCCCCGTGCGCCCCGGCCCCGACGCGCTCCAGCACGCCCAGGACAAGGGTGTGATGCGCGCCAAGCTCGACGCGATCGGCGTGCCCTGCCCACGGCACCGCATCGTGAGCGACCCGCAGGACGTCGCTTTGTTCGCGGCGGAGGGCGACGGTTTCCCCGTCGTTCTCAAGACCGTCCGCGGCGGCTACGACGGCAAGGGCGTGTGGGTGGTCGACTCCGTCGAGGAGGCCGAGGCCCCCTTCAAGGCGGGCGTGCCCGTGCTCGCCGAGGAGAAGGTCGACTTCGTGCGGGAGCTCGCGGCGAACGTCGTCCGCTCCCCGCACGGCCAGGCGGTCGCGTACCCCGTGGTCGAGTCCCGCCAGGTGGACGGCGTCTGCGACACGGTCATCGCCCCGGCCCCGGACCTCGACGAGACCCTCGCCCTGCAGGCCGAGGAGCTCGCCCTGCGCATCGCCAAGGAACTGGACGTCGTCGGCCACCTCGCCGTCGAGCTGTTCCAGACCCGCGACGGCCGCATCCTCGTCAACGAACTGGCGATGCGCCCGCACAACTCGGGCCACTGGACCCAGGACGGCGCGATCACCTCCCAGTTCGCCAACCACGTCCGGGCCGTCCTCGACCTCCCGCTCGGCGACCCGCGCCCGCGCGCCAGGTGGACCGTCATGGTCAACGTCCTCGGCGGCGACTACCCCGACATGTACTCCGCGTACCTGCACTGCATGGCCCGCGACCCCCAGTTGAAGATCCACATGTACGGCAAGGACGTGAAGCCCGGCCGCAAGGTCGGCCACGTCAACACCTACGGCGACGACCTGGACGACGTGCTGGAGCGCGCCCGTCACGCTGCCGGATACCTGAGAGGCACGATCACCGAATGAGCCCAGCCGTTGGCATCGTCATGGGGTCGGACTCCGACTGGCCCGTCATGGAGGCCGCCGCCAAGGCCCTCGACGAGTTCGAGATCGACTACGAGGTCGACGTCGTCTCCGCGCACCGTATGCCGCGCGAGATGGTCGCGTACGGCGAGCAGGCCGCCGACCGCGGACTGAAGGTGATCATCGCGGGTGCGGGCGGCGCCGCCCATCTGCCCGGCATGCTCGCCTCCGTCACCCCGCTGCCGGTCATCGGCGTCCCCGTGCCGCTGAAGTACCTCGACGGCATGGACTCCCTGCTGTCCATCGTGCAGATGCCGGCCGGTGTCCCGGTCGCGACCGTCTCCGTCGCCGGCGCCCGCAACGCCGGCCTGCTCGCGGCCCGTATCCTCGCCGCCCACGACGACGAACTCCTCACCCGTATGCGGGAGTTCCAGCAGGAGCTGAACGACCAGGCCACCGAGAAGGGCAAGCGTCTGCGCGCCAAGGTCGAGGGCGCGGGCAACGGCTTCGGCTTCGGCAACTGACGGGAGGATACGGCGATGACCGCGCTGGACGAAGCCCGGGAACTGCTGCGCGAGTTCCCGGTGGTCGACGGGCACAACGACCTGCCCTGGGCGCTGCGTGAGCAGGTCCGCTACGACCTCGACGCCCGGGACATCGCTGTCCCCCAGGGCGCCCACCTGCACACCGACATCCCGCGGCTGCGCGCGGGCGGGGTCGGCGCGCAGTACTGGTCGGTGTACGTCCGCTCGGACCTGCCCGACCCGGTGCCCGCGACGCTGGAACAGATCGACTGCGTACGGCAGTTGCTCGCCCGCTACCCGCGCGACCTGGCGCCCGCGCTGACGGCTGCGGACATGGAGGCGGCGCGCGCGGAAGGCCGTATCGCCTCGCTCATGGGCGCGGAGGGCGGTCACTCCATCGCCAACTCCCTCGGCGTGCTACGGCAGTTGCACGCACTCGGCGTCCGCTACCTGACGCTCACCCACAACGACAACGTGGCATGGGCGGACTCGGCGACGGACAAGCCGGGCGTCGGCGGCCTGTCGGCCTTCGGCCGGGCGGTGGTGCGGGAGATGAACCGCGAGGGCATGCTCGTCGACCTCTCGCACGTGGCGGCGACGACCATGCGGGACGCGCTGGACGCCTCCCTGGCGCCGGTCATCTTCTCCCACTCCTCCTCGCGCGCGGTGTGCGACCACCCGCGCAACATCCCCGATGACGTGCTGGAACGGCTGCCCGGCAACGGCGGCATGGCCATGGTGACCTTCGTACCGAAGTTCGTGCTCCAGGCCGCCGTCGACTGGACGGCCGCGGCGGACGACAACATGCGCGCGCACGGCTTCCACCACCTCGACACCACCGCCGAGGCGATGAAGGTCCACCGCGCCTTCGAGGAACGCCATCCGCGCCCGGTCGCCACGGTGGCGACCGTCGCCGACCACCTGGACCACATGCGCGAGGTCGCCGGCATCGACCACCTCGGCATCGGCGGCGACTACGACGGCACGGCCTTCACCCCCGACGGCCTGAACGACGTCTCCGGCTACCCGAACCTCATCGCCGAGCTCCTCGACCGCGGCTGGTCGAAGTCCGACCTGGCCAAGCTGACCTGGCAGAACGCGGTACGGGTGCTGGGCGCGGCGGAGGACGTGGCACGAGAGCTCAAGGCGAGACGCTCCCCGTCGAACGCCACGCTGGAGGACCTGGACGGATAGGACCAGCGGCTCCTACGGGTGCTCGATCCGGCAGAGGCAGAACGGATGCCCCGCCGGATCGGCGTACACCCGGAAGTCCTTGGTCTCGTAGTCCTCCGCGTCCAGGACGCGGGCGCCCAGCCCCAGCACCCGCTTCTCGGCCAGGTCGAGCTGCAAGGCGGAGGAGGGCGTCGACGCGGAGCGTCGGCAACCGACGACAACGCCGCAGATCGGCGTGCCAGACCCCGCGTCTCCGGCATGATCCGCCGGACAGGCCCTAGGTCGAGGTGGAACTGCTGCGCGTTCCGGCCGGCGCGCGGCCACTCCGGCGGGGTGTGGCCCTCCGACCGCTGGAAGGCGAGCCGCGGACCGCCAGGGACCTGGAGCACCACCCAGTCGTGATCCTCGTCGTCCGGGGTGCCGCCGATGATCTCGGCGTAGAAGCGGGCAAGTGCGCGCGGGTCGGGGCAGTCGAGGACGACGTTACGCAGGCGTGCCACGGGCGCCATGGAACTCACCTCCGGGCTCGGCAGGCGCAGCGACAGAACGGATGCCCCGCCTGGCCGGCGTCAACCCGTACCCGGAGAAGCCGGCGTGCGGCACCCGCGCGTGGTGCAGAATGCGGGAAGACGCCGGTTCGGCCGACTGAGCCTCGGCCGAACCGGCGTCGCCGCGCGCTACGCGGTCGGGCGGCCCATCGCCCGGTACGTCCAGCCGGCCCGCCGCCACAGCTCCGGGTCGAGGGCGTTGCGCCCGTCCAGGATCACGCGGGCCTTGACGGCCTCGCCCAGCGCCGCCGGGTCCAGCTCGCGGAACTCCTGCCACTCCGTCAGGTGCAGTACGACGTCCGCACCGCGCACCGCCTCCTGCGCGGAGTCGGCGTAGCCCAGCGTCGGGAAGATCCGGCGGGCGTTGTCCATGCCCTTCGGGTCGTACACCGTCACCTGCCCGCCCTGCAGATGGATCTGCCCGGCCACATTGAGCGCGGGCGAGTCCCGTACGTCGTCGGAGTCCGGCTTGAACGTCGCGCCGAGCACCGCGACCCGCTTGCCCAGGAAGGGGCCGCCGCCCAGCGCCTGCCGGGCCAGCTCCACCATCTGGCCACGCTGGCGCATGTTGATCGAGTCGATCTCGCGCAGGAACGTCAGCGCCTGGTCGGCGCCCAGTTCACCGGCGCGCGCCATGAACGCCCGGATGTCCTTCGGCAGACAGCCGCCGCCGAAGCCGATCCCGGCCCGCAGGAACTTCTTCCCGATCCGGTCGTCGTACCCGATCGCCTCGGCGAGCTTGGCGACATCGCCACCGGCGGCCTCGCACACCTCCGCCATGGCGTTGATGAACGAGATCTTCGTGGCGAGGAAGGAGTTCGCGGAGGTCTTCACCAGCTCGGCGGTCGGGAAGTCGGTGACGACGAAGGGCGAGCCCTCGGCGACCGGCGTGGCGTACACCTCCCGCAGCAGCTTCTCGGCCCGGTCACTGACCACGCCGACCACGATCCGGTCCGGGTGCAGCGTGTCCTGCACGGCGAAGCCCTCGCGCAGGAACTCCGGGTTCCAGGCCAGCTCGGCGTCCGCACCGGCCGGCGCGTGCTCGGCGAGGTAGGCGGCGAGGCGGTCGGCGGAGCCCACGGGCACGGTCGACTTGCCGACGACCAGGGCCGGACCCGTCAGATGCGGGGCCAGAGAGGCGAACGCGGCGTCGACGTACGACATGTCGGCGGCGTACTCGCCGTGCTTCTGCGGAGTGTTCACACACACGAAGTGCACATCGCCGAACGCGGCGACCTCCGCGTAGTCCGTGGTGAACCGCAGCCGCCCACTGGACCCCTCGATCCCCGCGACATGCCTGCGCAGCAGCTCCTCGAGACCCGGCTCGTACATCGGGACCTCACCGCGCCGGAGCATCTCGATCTTCTCGGGCACGACGTCCAGGCCGAGCACCTCGAAGCCGAGTTCGGCCATGGCCGCGGCGTGTGTGGCGCCGAGATAACCGGTACCGATCACGGTGATCTTGAGGGCCATGGGTGCTCCAGGGGTCTACGGCAGGCGGTGCGCGCCCGAGCATAGCCGGGGCATGGGAACGCGCTTCACGGGGCAACTTTCCCGCTGTCGCCAAGCTCACGTATCACTCGAGTGGGCGACCCCATAAAATTTGGGTTACTTAACGGTAGTTAGCGCCACCATCGCAGCGTTTTGGAGCGTGAGAAACCTTGGCCGGATCGGCTGACTTCGACCTGTACCGCCCGTCCGAGGAGCACGACATGCTCCGTGACGCCGTCCGCTCGCTGGCCGAGGCGAAGATCGCGCCGTTCGCCGCCGCGGTGGACGAGGAGGCCCGCTTCCCGCAGGAGGCGCTGGACGCCCTGGTCGCGAACGACCTGCACGCCGTGCACGTACCCGAGGAGTACGGCGGCGCGGGCGCCGACGCGCTGGCCACGGTGATAGTCATCGAGGAGGTGGCCCGCGTGTGCGCGAGCTCCTCCCTCATCCCCGCCGTGAACAAGCTGGGCTCCCTGCCCGTGATCCTCTCCGGCTCCGAGGAGCTGAAGAAGAAGTACATGACCTCGCTCGCCAAGGGCGACGCGATGTTCTCGTACTGCCTCTCCGAGCCGGACGCCGGCTCCGACGCCGCCGGCATGAAGACGAAGGCGGTCCGCGACGGCGACCACTACGTCCTCAATGGCGTGAAGCGCTGGATCACCAACGCGGGCGTGAGCGAGTACTACACCGTCATGGCGGTCACGGACCCGTCCAAGCGCTCCAAGGGCATCTCGGCGTTCGTCGTCGAGAAGTCCGACGAGGGCGTCTCCTTCGGCGCCCCCGAGAAGAAGCTCGGTATCAAGGGCTCCCCGACCCGTGAGGTCTACCTCGACAACGTCCGCATCCCCGCCGACCGCATGATCGGCGAGGAGGGCACCGGCTTCGCGACGGCGATGAAGACCCTCGACCACACCCGCATCACCATCGCCGCCCAGGCCCTCGGTATCGCCCAGGGCGCCCTCGACTACGCCAAGGGCTACGTCCAGGAGCGCAAGCAGTTCGGCAAGCCGATCGCCGACTTCCAGGGCATCCAGTTCATGCTCGCCGACATGGCGATGAAGGTCTCGGCCGCCCGCGCCCTGACCTACCAGGCCGCCGCCGCCTCCGAGCGCGGCGACGCCGACCTCACCTACCAGGGCGCGGCCGCCAAGTGCTTCGCCTCCGACGTGGCGATGGAGGTCACCGTGGACGCGGTCCAACTGCTCGGCGGCTACGGCTACACGCGTGACTATCCGGTGGAGCGGATGATGCGCGATGCGAAGATCACGCAGGTGTATGAGGGGACCAACCAGATTCAGCGGATCGTGATGGCCCGCAACCTGCCGTAATCGCTGGCGAGTTGGCTGTCGAAGGGTGCCCAGGAGCTGGGCACCCTTCACTCTTTTCGGTTAACGGAGACGCGGAACATGGCAGCTGCCGTGTGTTGCGTCTTAGCGTTCTCCTGTGGCCGGGGACTTCCCGGCACATGGTGGCCGTCGTGTGCCGCGCTACTTTCGACCTGTGAATGCAGCATCTTCAGGTGGCGAATTGCCCGAGGGATGGCGTCTGGACGGGGAACAGCTCGTCCATGAAGCCGAGTTGTACGGCTGGAAGCTGACAGTCGTGAGCCTGCTCAACGCTCCGTGGGATGGCCCGACGAGCCTTCGCATCGAGCCGCCTGACGATCCGCACGCCACGGTCGGGACGGACGGCATCACGGCGGAGCTCATGCGATCGATCTCGCTGGCGGAGATCCGCAGGACGGCGAAGGAATTGCGTGCGCGTCTGGGCTGGTCGGCTGATGAAACCACTGCTGCGGCTGTGCTTCACCGGGTCGAGACAGAGCGGGAGTACGCCTTGATGGCCCGTGAGTACGTGCGCCTGGTGCAGCAGGGGTACCGAAGCCCTGTCACGCGGCTGGCCACCGCGTGGGGGCTCAGTCGGAACACCATCAGCAGCCGAGTCCGGCGAGCACGTGCCATGGGCTTTCTTGACGGGCCGCCGGGCAGACCCGCGGACCGCCTGACCGACAAGGCCAGGCGGCATTTGGAGGGGAACGATGCACGTGATGGGGAACAGGGCCGGAGCGGCGGAGGGTGAGCCGCTAGTGGCGGTCTTTGAGCGATGGGCCACTACGAGAGGGGTGGAGAACAGCAGCGTCAAGCAGTATCGGACGATGCTGGACAGGGCAGTGGCGCCGTTCTTCGGAGCCGTCGGCATCAGGGCCGTTACCTCGTCACAGATCGAGAAGTGGGTGGACTGGATGACCCACTCCCGCGGCTACAAGCCCTCCACCGTCCGATTCCGCTTCAACCTCCTCATGTCCGTGTTCAGTTGGGCCATGGAGCAAGGGCTGGCCGACATCAACCCGTGCAGG
Organism: Streptomyces sp. KR55; assembly: GCF_052245645.1. NCBI lineage: Bacteria > Bacillati > Actinomycetota > Actinomycetes > Kitasatosporales > Streptomycetaceae > Streptomyces > Streptomyces sp. KR55. The sequence continues at coordinate 13,432 of NZ_JBQQCE010000082.1, forward strand.
CCAGTGGCTCTCCCCGTCAGCCGCGCTCGGACGTACCGAGATCAACGCGCGGAGGTCCACATCCCGAGCACGGAGACCGTACTCGCCGTCATCACGGCTGCCCCGGAGCGGTACCGGGGGATGCTGTGGCTGATGGCGGGCTGCGGGCTGCGGCTCGGCGAGGCCATGGGGCTCGGCCGTGACCGCATCTCCTTCTCTCACCAGCTGGTCACAGTCGACCGGCAAGTCGCCTGCGACCGGGACACCGGATCGGGACGGTACGGCAGCATGCGGCTGCGTCACGTCAAATGGCGTGAGGACGGAGAGCGGGGCCGACGGGTTCCGCTTCCCGATGTGGTGGCATTGGCCCTACGCCGTCACCTCAGGGACTATGCCACCTGGGGTGAAGAGGAACTGCTGTTCAGCAACGTGACAGGCAGAGGGCTGCTCTACCCGTACTACTGGTACGGCAGGATCTGGCGTCCCGCTCTTGCCACAGTCGGCATCGACTATTTCAAGCCTCACAGTCTCAGGCACTTCTACGCTGCGTCCCTGTTGAGCCAGGGGGTGTCGATCACCGAAGTCTCGGCCTGGCTGGGCCATACGTCGGTGAGCTTCACCGAGCGGTACTACTCGGACCTGATGCCGGACGCTCCTGACCGCGCGCGGCTTGCGATCGACGGAGCTTTGGGAGCGAGTCGGCAAGAAGCTGCTGCCACTCGTATGCCCGGACTCGGCGGAGCGGCGTCCGCATAGCGAGCAGTGTGTCACTGCCGGAGTCCAGGCGCTCCGCAGCAGTTGACCGAGACGGCCAGTTTCTGACGTAGAGTCAGGAACTGGCCGGGTGGGTCTGCGGCGGTCGGTTCCGCTCGCGCTGGAGGTTGACCGCCTCCTCGTTGCGCTGGTCGGCCGCCGTCGGCGATGAGGGTGTCCAGGGTGGCGCTCATGCGGACGCGCCTTTCTGGAGCGGCCCGCCACGCGCGTTGTTGTCCGCCCGGAGCCTGGCGACGCGTCAACTGTTGCTGAGCACCGCCGACCGACGTGAAGCGATGACCTTCCTCGCCAGCGACTTGGGGCTGGTGAGAAAACCGAAGCCCCAGGACATGTGCATGGTGGCGAGGGCCACGGGGATCTGCAGGCGGGCCTTCAGAGGCAGGCCCTTGCCGGCCGGAACCGAGCCCGCCACGATCGCCGCGAGGTAGCCGCCGGGTATCACGAAGGCCCACGGGGTCAGGGCGGCGCCGGCGACCAGGCCCGCGGCTATCGCGCACACCGCGGTCGGCGGGGCGAGGTAGCGCAGGTTGATGGAGCCGGAGTGGTAGCGGGCGACGACGTGCCGCCAACGGCCGTAGTCCTTGTACTGCTTGGCCAGCGCCCGCACGCTCGGCCGCGGCCGGTACGACACCTTCAGCTCCGGCGAGAACCAGATCAGGCCGCCCGCCTCACGGATGCGGAAGTTCAGCTCCCAGTCCTGGGCGCGGATGAACTCCTCGTTGTATCCGCCCTGCTGCTCCAGCGCCTCGCGCCGGAAGACGCCGAGGTAGACCGTCTCCGCCGGACCGGCCTCCCCGCCCGTGTGGAAGGCCGCGTTGCCGACGCCGATCCGTGAGGTCATGGCCGCCGCGACCGCGTGCTCCCAGTCGTTCTCGCCCTCGGCGTGCATGATGCCGCCGACATTCTGCGCGCCGGTCTCCTGAAGGAGTCGTACTGCGGTCGCGATGTAGTTCGGCGAGAGCATGCCGTGGCCGTCGACGCGGACCACGATCGGGTGCCGGGAGGCCTTGATCGCGGCGTTGAGGGCCGCGGGCGTACGGCCCGTCGGGTTGGGGACCGTGTGCACACGAGGGTCCTCACGGACCAGCTCGGCGGCGATCTCGTCCGTGCGGTCCGTGGACGGACCGAGGGCGATCACGACCTCCATCTCGCCGGCGTACTCCTGGGCGAGGATCGCGTGGACGGCGCCGCGCAGATGCCGCTCCTCGTTGAGGACGGGCATGATGACGGACACGGCGGGAAGCTGCACGTCGGGATTGGCGTTCATAGGGGCCTCACGTTACCGCGAACGGGGGACAGCGAGCCGCCCCGCCCGGGTCGGTGCACCGGGCCACAGATCGTATGGGCCTACGGTGCTCATGATCCCATTTACGCCGCTCCCGCTTCAGCGGAGGTGCCCCCATGCCCGCCACGCCGCCTCGTCCGTACCCGGTCCGGCCGCAGCGCCGGCCGGAGTCGCGCCGCGCCGTGCGGCCGCCCGTACGACGGAGGAAGCCGCGTTGGGCCATGCGGATGGTGACCACGCTGTCCGTGGTGATCCTCGCCTCGGCCGGGATCGGGCACGCGGTGGTCTCGAGCCTGGACGCGGACATCGCCCGGGTCGATCCCTTCAGGGACATGAAGAACCGCCCGCGGGCCGGTCACGGCATGAACGTGCTGGTGGTCGGCACCGACGGCCGGGACAAGATCTCCGAGGCCGAGCGGCGCCGGTACCGGCTCGGCGGGGCCCCCTGCCACTGCACCGACACGATCATGATCGTACACATCTCGGAGGACCGGGAGCGGGCCAGCGTGGTGAGTCTGCCGCGGGACTCCTACGCCGAGGTGCCCGCGCACACCGACCGCACCACCGGTGAGTGGCACGAGGCGCATCCGGTCAAGCTGAACGCGGCGTACGCGGAGGGCGGGCCGCAGCTGACCGTGCGCACGGTCGAGCACATGACCCGGGTGAAGATCGACCACTACCTGGAGGTCGACTTCACCAGCTTCATGAAGACGGTGGACGTGCTCGGCGGCGTGAAGATCTGCACCGCCCGGCCGCTGAAGGACACACACACCGGCCTGAACCTGCGGGCCGGGAACCACACGCTGACCGGCGGGCAGGCCCTGCAGTACGTGCGCGCCCGGTATGTCGACGGGGCGTCCGACCTCGGGCGGATGCAACGGCAACAGCGCTTCCTGGCCGCGCTGATCGACCAGGCGACCTCCTCCGGGGTGCTGCTGAACCCGATGAAGTTCCGCGACGCGACCCGGGCGGTGCTGGGCTCGGTGCGGGCGGACAAGGAGTTCGGCGCGCACGAACTGCTGGACCTCGGACGGGCGATGCGCAACTTCTCCCCCTCGTCGTCCGAGTTCACGACCGTCCCGATCGGGCAGATGGGGTACGCCGTGAAGGGCATCGGTTCGACGCTGAAGTGGGACCCGGTCAAGTCCCGGCGGCTCTTCCAGGCACTGCGTGACGACAAGCCGCTGGCGGCCGGGCGGCCGAAGGACACGGCGGTACAGGTGGACGTGGCCCCGCAGCAGATCCGCGTCCAGGTGGAGAACGGCACGAGGACGGCCGGGCTGGGCCAACGCGTCGACACGGCGCTGGCGCAGGCCGGCTTCCTCACGACGCGGCAGCCGAGGAACGCGAGGAATCAGTCGGTCGTGCGGACCGTCGTCTTCTACGACCCTCGGTGGGACCGTTCCGCGCGGTCGCTCGCGGCGGCGCTGCCCGGGAGTGAGTTGCAGGCGGTCAGGGGGCAGGGGGCGACGCTGAAGGTGATCGCCGGGAGGGACTTCCGGGAGGTACGGAAGGTCAAGGCGCCGGATGTCCGGGCGGGCGAGGTCGGGGTGGTGCGGGGCGACGAGGTGCGGTGCTCGTAGGGGGAGGCGGCAGCGGAGCCGGTGCGGGCGGGTGGGTCGCTCGCCGGCGCTGGCGGGGTGCCGCTGCGCCCACCCTCCCCCACTCTCGGCTTCGCTCGAGCGGGGGGACCCCCATCGCCCCAGCGGCACGACTGCCCGCAGCTGGGTACGTCAGTCCTCGAAGCCCTCGGCTGCGCGCTTTTCACGGAGTTCCATGATGGCGCGGCGGCGGGCCAGGCGGTGGGTGCGGCGGATCTGGGCCTCCTGGTAGCGGCGCTTGTCCTTTTCCGTCTCCGGGATCACCGGCGGGACCGGGCGGGGCTTGCCGTCGGCGTCGACGGCGGCGAAGACGAGGTAGGCCGAGCCGACCTGGGTGGGCGGGGCGGACTCGTTCCAGCGTTCGGCCAGGACCCGTACCCCCACCTCCATCGAGGTACGGCCGGTCCAGTTGACCTGCGCCTTCACATGGACCAGGTCGCCCACGCGGACCGGCTCCAGAAACGCCATCTCGTCCATGGAGGCCGTGACGGCGGGACCGCCGCTGTGCCGGCCGGCCACCGCTCCGGCCGCGTCGTCGACCAGCTTCATGATCACCCCGCCGTGCACCGTGCCCAAAAGGTTGGTGTCGTTGTGGGTCATGATGTGGCTGAGGGTGGTCCGGGAAGCGGAGGTGTGCTTGCCGGGTATGTCCGGAGTGCTGGGTGTCTCCTGCTCCGGGGCGCTGGCCTGGTCTGTCATGGCCTCCACCTTATGCCGAAGCGACTTCCGGTGATTTTGTGTCGGCTTCGCAACAGCCGCGCTGTGATTTTCTGCCGACCCTTGTAATGCACACAGCCGCGACCTGCACACTGGGGCGCATGAATGATTGGCCCCAGGGATGGTCCGACGACAACCGCGGCACCCGGTACGGGCGCGGCAGCACAGGCGCGCAGCCTGAAGGCGCCCGTGTGATGCGCCAGGTGCGGCGCGGCCCGGCGGCACCGCCCGGCGGGGGCCAGGCGGCACCGCAGTACGGCGTTCCGCAGCAGCCGTCGTACGTCGACGGACAGGGATACGACGCGTACGACAGCGGTTACAACACCGGCCAGGTCTACGGCGCCCCCGGCGGCCGCGGCCCCGGCGGGCCCGGCGACGGCGCGGGAATGTACGAGCCGCGCCCCGCGCCGAACTGGCGGCGCCGGATCAAGGTGACGTCGATCACCGTGGTGACCGTGCTCGTCGTGACGCTCGTCGGCACGTACTTCTGGGCCGACTCCAAGCTCAACCGCGACGTCGACCTGTCGAAGGTCATCGACCGGCCGGAGAAGGGCGAGGGCACCAACTACCTCATCGTCGGCTCCGACAGCCGTGAGGGCATGTCCGCCGAGGACAAGAAGAGGCTGCACACCGGGTCCTCGGAGGGCAAGCGCACGGACTCGATGATGATCCTGCACACCGGTGACAACGGGCCGACGCTGATCTCGCTGCCGCGCGACTCGGATGTGGAGATACCGACGTTCGTGGGCTCCGAGTCCGGCAAGACGTACCAGGGCACGGGCCGGCATGTGAAGCTGAACGCCGCCTACGCCGAGGACGGACCGGAACTGCTGGTCCGCACCGTCGAGGCCAACACCGGCCTGCACATCGACCACTACGTCGAGATCGGCTTCGCCGGCTTCGCGAACATCGTGGACGCGGTCGGCGGCGTGGAGATCGAGATCCCCAAGGGCGGCATGAAGGACACGAAGTCCGGTGCCGACTTCGAGGCGGGCAAGCAGACCCTCAACGGCGAGCAGGCCCTCGCCTTCGTCCGCACCCGGTACGCGCTGGCCGGCTCCGACCTGGACCGGACGAAGAACCAGCAGAAGTTCCTCTCGGCCCTCGCCAACCAGGTGGCCACCCCGGGCACGGTCCTCAACCCCTTCAAGCTCTACCCGACCATGGGCGCGGGCCTGGACTCCCTCATCGTCGACAAGGACATGGGCCTGTTCGACCTGGCCGACATGTTCTGGGCGATGAAGGGCGTCAGCGGCGGCGACGGCACGTCCATGAACATGCCGATCTCCGGCTCGTCGGGCGGCAACCTCGTCTGGGACGAGGCCAAGGTCAAGACGCTGGTCGAGCAGCTGAACAACGACGAGAAGGTCACGGTGTCGGGTGACTGACGCCGGGGGCGGACGGCCCTTCGACGTGGTGCTCTGTGACGTCGACAACGTGATCTGGTCCTACGACCCCTCCCGGCTGACCGCCCTGGAGCGGGCCGCGGGGCTGGCCGAGGGCACCACGATGAAGGTGGCGTTCGCGCCCGAGACCGATCTGCCGCTGATGCTGGGGCGGATCACCCCGCAGGAGTGGGTCCACTCGATCGTCGTGGGCCTCGCCGGGCTGGTACCCGAGCCCGTCGCCTACGAGCTGGGCAACGCCCTTGCGGACGCGCCGTTCCACGCCGACGAGACGGTGGTGGCACTGCTGCGCCGGGCGCGGGAGCACGTCCCGCTCGTCCTGCTCAGCAACGCCTCGGTGGCCCTGGAGGCCGATCTCGCGTCCCTCGGCCTGTCCGGCCTCGCCGACGACATCGTCAGCAGCGCACGCGTAGGCCTCGCCAAACCGGATCCGCGCATCTTCCGGCTGGCGGCCGAGCGGGCGGGCGCCCCGCTCGACCGGTGCCTCTTCGTGGACGACATGCTGGAGAACGTGACGGCCGCGGCCGCGCTGGGCATGCAGACGGTCCACTTCCGCGCACCGGCCGACCTGGAACGGGCGCTCGCGCCGCTGTTCTGAGGCCCGCCGCCAAGGGCCACGGGGCCCCTGACGGCGGCCGGCCGGGTTTCACATCGTGGCGCCCGCCATCGTGCGGCACATCTCGGCACAGCGGCGACACGCCTCGGCGCACCGCATCATCTGCGGGTCGTCCGGCATGGACATACACGCCTCGGCGCACATGTCGCACGCCTTGGCGCACATCGCGCACATGTCGGCCGACATCGGCGAGCGGCGCATCATCATGTCCGCACACATACGGGTCGTCTCTGCGCAGTCCATGAGCGCCCGCATGATCTGCATCTGAGCCTGGCCGCCCATCTGCATGCAGGAGCTCATGGTCTCCTCGCAGATGCTGTGGCAGGACATGCACGCGTCGACGCAGTCCTGCATCTGCTTACTCATCGCGGGCATGGTTCCGGTCATGGCTCCTCCTGGGGTGAGTGGAGTCCGGGGGTCGGACCCCGCGCCCTTCCGTGGTACGCCTTGCCGACGCGCCGCGCCATCCGGCGGACGCCCACAATCCACCACGAATGCCATGCCGCCAAAGCGGCAAAAGCCCCCGGATCCGCTCCGGGGGCTTGTCACGAGTACGCCGAATGCCTACGGCACCCGCTACCAGCGGTACGGCTCGTACACATCCATGCACTGGCCGCTGTCCGAGCCGTTGATCGCGTCGGCGGACTCGGGGATGTCGCCGGCCTTGGGGGCCGACTTCTTCGGGTAGCTGGTGCCGGTGCGCCAGTCGGCGCCCACGACGAGGGTTACCCCGGAGACGTCGGTCGACCTCTTCACCGAACTCAGCGGAATCCCCAGCGACTTGGCGATCCGCTGGGCGTCGCCCTCGAGTTCCGCGCTCGGGTAGCGGACGACGGTCTGCTCCTCGGAGAGGCCGCCCGTCGAATCCGCCGCCGCCCTCGTGAAGCCCTTCTCCACCAGCAGCCCGGCCAGCTCGCTCGCGCGTCCGTCGACCGCGCCCTCGGCGTCGGACCGGGTGGCGTTCTGCACCAGGACGCCGATCTCGGCGTCGTCCGCCGCGGGGTCGCTGGACGCCTTCTCCGTGCTCGACGTCTTCTTCGAGCCCGCCGCCTTGCCGTTCTTGTCGAAGGCCACGTCGTCGCGGACCATCGACCAGATCTTCTCGGCGTCCTCCCCGGCCGGCACCAGATGGTTCGCGTTCTGCGGGTCCACGTCGGTCGGCATGGTCGTCATGGTGATGCGGTTCGTCGGCACCGTCTTGAGCTGCATGGCGAGGTCGTACAGCTTCTTGACCGAGCCGATCTCCTCGGAGACCTTCAGTGCGTCCGTGGCCGTCTCGGCCAGGTTCATCAGCCGGCCGGTGTCGGTGAAGGCGTTCTGCTCCTTCAGCGTGCGGATCATCGAGTTCATGTACATGTGCTGGGCCTTGGCCCGGCCCACGTCGCTGTAGAACGCGTGTCGGGTGCGCAGCCACTTCAGCGCCGTCTCGCCCTGCACCTTCTGCCTGCCCTCCTTCAGCTTCAGGCCGGAACCGCCGGGCACACCGGGCAGGGGGCGGTCCCACACGCCCTGCTTCACACAGACCTCGACGCCGCCGACGGCGTCCGCCATGCTCACCACGCCCGCGAAGTCGATCATCATCCAGTGGTCGATATAGACCCCGGTGAGGTTCTGCCAGGTGGCCAGCGTGCAGCCGGCGCCGCCGCGGGCGAGCGAGGCGTTGATGATCGTGTTGGTCGCCGGATAGGTCTCGCCGGTCTCCGGGTCCGTGCACTTGGGGATGTCGACGCGGGTGTCGCGCGGAATGCTCACCACCGACGCGTGCTTGCGGTCCGCGGACAGGTGGACCAGCATCTGCACGTCCGCGAGCGGTTTGCTCCCGACGCTGCTCTTACTGCCGCCGAGCTCCAGGTTCTCCGCCGAGTTCCGGCTGTCGGAGCCAATCAGCAGGATGTTCAGCGGCGTCTGCCCGGCCGCGTTGGGCTGTGGCTTCTCGGCCTTGGAGTCACCGCTGCTGCGTTTGCCGGTCTCGAGGTTGGCGTTCAGATGCCGGTAGTAGAGATAGCCCGCAGTCGCGGTGCCGAGTATCACCACCGCCAGGACCGTGGCCGACCAGCGCAGCACCCGCCGTCTGCGGGGCGGCCGTCCGCCGGTGCCGCGACGCCCCCCGCCACCGTGCCGTCCGCCGGCCTCGGCCGCGTCCGTACTGCTCCCGGATCGCGGTGCGAGGGACATCGTGTCCTCCACCGCCGGCACGTCCCCGCGCACACCGCTTCGCGCCAACTGCCTGCCCTCCCACCCCTGCACACGAACACGGGTCCGCCCCGCGACAAGTCAGACGCACGACGGACCCGTTGGGTTACCCCCCAATTCACTACTCGGCGCACACGACCTTGTCCGCCGTGGTCTTCCTGACGTCCGGCGCCTTCGTCGGAGCGGTGAGAGAGACGCCCGCACCCTTGAAGTCCTTGCCCAGCGTCAGCGTCATCGTGGGCAGGCCCTGGGAGTTGGTCACGCTCTCGCCGGGCTTCATCGCGGACCCGGACAGACCCATGATGTCCGCCAGCCTGCGTGCCTGGTCCGCCTGGTCGGGCGCGTACTCCAGGGTGGTCTTGCTCAGTTCCGCGTCCGCGTTGCCGGCGTTCTCGGACTTGCTGACGCCCTCCTCGAGCTGCAGCCAGTTGAGGGCGTCCTGGGCGCTGCCGTCCGGGGCACCGCCGTTCAGGATCTGCACCCGTACCTCGGACGGGTCGGCCTTGGTGCCCTTCAGCCGGGCGGCCACCTCGGCCTTCTCCTTCGCCTTCTGCTGCTTGACGTCGGTGAAGGAGACGTCGTTCTGGATCGCCTCGAAGACCTCGGAGGCCTGCGTCGGATGGGGCACGACCGTCGCCTTGACCGTCTCGGCCGGGTTGTCCACCACCGGCACGGTCGTGAACGTCAGGTTCTTGGTGTTGAGCTTGCCCAGCTCCAGGCCGAGGTCCTTCAGCTTGCCGATGCTGTCCAGCTGGGAGTCGACGGTCAGCGCCTCGGTGCCCGCCTCGGCCAGTTTCAGCATCTTCGACGGGCTGGTGAGCGTGTCGTTGGACTTCAGCTTGCGCATGAGTGAACTCAGGAACTGCTGCTGCACCTTGATCCGGTCGAGGTCGCTCTCGTTGCCGAAGCTGTGCCGGGTGCGGACGAACGCCAGCGCGTCCTCGCCCTCGACCACCGACGTGCCGGCGGGGAGATCCAGCTTGGAATCCTCGTCCTTGACGGCGCGCTCGACACACACCTCAACGCCGCCCACCGCCGTGGTCAGCGTCTTCACCGCGTTGAAGTCCGCGACCATGAAGTTGTCCGGCTTGACCCCGGTCAGCTCGGTCACCGTACGCATGGTGCAGCTGGGCGTACGGCCGCTCTGGCCGAGGCTGGTGTTGAAGCGGACGCCCTGCGAGCCCGGGATGACCTCCTTGCTGCCGTCCTCCTGCGTCGTCGGGCAGTCCGGGATGTCCACGATCATGTCACGGGGGATGCTGAGCGCGGTCGCGTTGGAGCGGTCCTTGGAGACGTGCAGCAGGATCGTGGTGTCCGCGTGTCCGGGGCTGCCCGCGTCGCCGTAGGAATCGTTGCCCGCGCCGGTGCGCTTGTCCGTGCCGATCAGCAGGATGTTGATGGCCTTGTCCTTCTGGAAGCCACCGGTGCTCGCCCCGTCGTCGGCGACGGACTTGATGTTGTCGTTGAGGTGCCGGATGTAGAGGTACCCGGCGCCTGCCGCGGCGACCAGCACGAACGCCATCACGCCGCCGGTCCACAGCACGACCTTCTTCGCCTTGGACGCCTTCTGCGCCGGCCGCCGCCCGCGCCGTCCCGGCGGTGGCTCGGCGGGCGCGCTGCGGCGCCTGCGCTGCGCCGGGATCTCACGGCCCGGTGCGTCCTGCGGCTGGCGGCCGGGTGCCGCCGTACGGCCGCGCGGTGTGCCGCCACGGGGGGCGGATCTGCGCGGTCGGGGCACGGTCGACTGCGGTGCGGAATCAGGCAGTTGCAGTTCGTATTCGCCGGTGTTCGGATTGAGCACCCACTGGTCTGCGGGGTCGATGTTGTCCGCCCGCCCACGGCCTTGCGCGTCCACGGTTGTCTGAATCCTCCGTCGGGGCCACGCGGCGCCTTCCCCCTTCGAGGCGCTCGGTCTCGTACAAACCTCGTACACAGTGCGCGATCCCCCGGAAATGGACTTCGCGGCCGGGGGTCGGGTGCACCGAAGCGCTCACACTATCCGCCCAGTTCAGCGTCAAGCGACGGCGGTGACAAATTCCACGTCCCTACAACTGGGCAATCCGCCCATTTCCCGGAACGAAAGTTCGCCGGCTTGGTGAGTGCTTTACCGACAGTGGTCCTCGTCGGCCGTGCCGCCGCTGAAGGTGGGGGCCGGGGAAACCTCGGAATCGGCGTACAGGCTGTAACCGTTCGACTCCGTATCGGCGTTGTCGGGCGTGTTCTCGCTGTAATCCCGCGCGAAGTTTCGGGCGACTTCGACCGGAGCGTCGGACCGCAGCCGCTCGAAGAGTCGCTCCGCAGCGGGCTCCATCAGTTGGTCGCGATTGGAGTTGTGCACATACGACTCCCGCGGAACCGTCAGGAACTGCACATTTTCGGTGGGGATGTCGCGCACTCCGCGCACGAGGTCGTACAGACCGCGCAGACTCGCCAGTCCCGGGTCCGTGGTGAGCGCGGACGTGGCCGCGTCCAGCACGGGATAGAGCTTCACCGGGTTGAGCAGTACGTCGTTGCTGCGCACCTTCTTCACCAGCGCCGCGAGGAATCGCTGCTGACGCTCCATCCGGTCGGTGTCGCTGCCGTCGCCGAGGGACTTGCGGGCGCGGACGTAGCCGAGTGCCTGTTCGCCGTTGAGCGTCACGCGGCCGGCGGGCAGTTGCAGCTTGGCGGCCTTGTCCCGGATCGGCTCGGCCAGGCAGATCTGCACGCCGTCGACGGCGTCGACCATCTTCTTGAAGCCGCTGAAGTCGACGACGGCATGGTGGTCGATCCGAATGTCCGTCAGTTTCTCGACCGTTCGGATTGTGCAGGCCGAACCGCCCCTTTCGAAGGCGTAGTTGAACATCGCGAACGCGGGTTCGGTGCGGCTGCCGTCCGACCGTCGGCAGCTGGGTATGTCGACCATCAGGTCGCGGGGGATCGAGACGGCGGTGGCGCTGCGCCGCCCGGCCGACAGATGCAGCAGGATCGTGGTGTCCGACCGCTCGGTCCCGGGATCGCGCCCGTAGCGCCGGTTGGCGCCCGCCCGGGAGTCCGACCCGATCAGCAGTATGTTCTGCGCGCCGTGCACCAGGGCGGTGGGCCGCTCCTTCTCGTACCGCTCGAGCTCCGCGGCGGCGGCCTCGTCGGGGGTGATGTTCCCGTTCAGCTTCGCGTAGAGGGCCCATCCGGCGGCCACGGCCCCTATGGCGAGGAGGGCGACCCCGACCGACCCGTACCGCGCCCACCTGTGCCGGCGCCTGCGTATGAGCCCGGTTCCGGATGCGGACGCCCCGGCCTCCGGCCCCCGGGCTCTGTCGCCGCCCGCCGCCGGCGTGTCGTCGTCCGGACCTCCGGATGGCGTGCCTGCGGTGTCCGTCACGTCTGGATCCACCCCTCATGGCGTACGAGCGTGTACGAGCGAGTCGTGCATGTCGTGCTGCTCTTACGACCATGGCGCGGACGGGAGGGAGGCGCGGGCGGGGGAGGGCTGAATGGGTGATGGCGGGGTGGGGGTGCGCCCTTGCGCTTGCCCCGGACAGGACGGCTCTCCGGTCGGGCCCTGAGCGGGCGCGGCTGAGTCCGGTGCGGTTCGGCAGCGCCCCAAGGGGCGCGGGGCTGTATCGACATACGGCTCTGCCGCGATGGGGGTCCCCTCGCGCGAGCGAAGCCGAGCGTGGGGGAGAAGCCGAGAGTGGGGGAGCGACCAGCCACGACGCACCCGCAGATGGCGTACCGGACGTCCAGCGGAGCGCTCAGCGGGCCGTCGCCGTGACCCGTTCGCTTTCGATCCGCTTGGCCAGGGCCTCCTCGCCCAGCTCCGTCAGGTGACGGCAGAGCACCACGGAGCCGCCGGTCGCGAGCGGTGCGTAGAGCCCGGCGCTGAGGCCCTCCCAGGTGTCGTACGGCAGTGCGGACAGGATGCGCGAACCGGGCCCCGTCAGATCCAGCCCGGGCGCGTCGGTCAGCGCCCGCTCCACCACTTCGGCCCCCGTGTACTGCGCCCCGGCAACGATCAGCGCGGGCGCCTCGGGGTCGACCGGCGCGTACGGCGCGAAACGGTCACCGTGGCTCGGCACGTCCACGGCGTAGTCGGCGTATCCCTCCGGCGGTACCGGGAAGCGACGTCCCAGCGGGGCCAGCGACAGCGCGTACCGCTCCCCGCCGCACGCGAGTCCGTCCTGGAACCGCCCGGGCCCGGCCACCACGAAGTCGGCCCGCGCCGGATCGCCGTCCATGTCCGCGAGGACGCCCACCGACGAACACGCCAGCAGCCACACCGCCGTCTGCCAGTGCGCGGGCAGCAGCAGTGCGACCCGGTCGCCGGGCTCGGCGGACATCCCGTCCTGGAGGAGGTTGGCGGTCTTGGCCACCCAATTGGCGAAGGTGGCCACGGACAATTCGACACGTTCGCCCGTGGCGTCGTCGTAGAAGGTCACCAGGGGGCGCGCGGGATCCGCGGCGAGCGCGGAACGCAGCAGGTCGGCAGGGGTGCGATCGGTGGCGTTCATCCGCGCAAGCGTACGCGGGCGGCCGCCTGTGCATCGAGCGGCGGGGCTCACCGGTTCGGGCGAATGACACCCGACGGCGCGTCAATTCCCCAATGGACAGATTCATATGGATATGTCCAAGATCGGGGGCATGCGCAAACTCCTCGCTTCCTCGATAGGCGTCACCTGCGCCGCCGCACTCGCCCTCCCGCTGACCCTGACCACCACGACGACGGCGACCGGGATATCAGGGCCGGCCGCTGCACCGGGCGCCGAGCCCGCGAGAGCCGCCGATCCCGGTATCCCCGGCAGCACCCAGTCGCTGCCCCTTGCCCCTCTCGCCGACAACCGCACCCTCGGCTCCGCACAGGGCCTGACCC
>NZ_JBQQCE010000820.1:0-2189 GCF_052245645.1 Streptomyces sp. KR55
GTCCCGGTGGTTGAGGGTGATGAGCAGCTCGGGCCGGTGTCGGCGGATCGCGGCGGCGATGTCACGGCGCAGGGCAGTGCCGTACTCGATGACGCCGTCCTTGTGGTCGAGGAACTCCACCACCGACACACCGACGACGGCCGCACTCGCCCGCTGCTCGCGCTCCCGCAGCGCGCCGCAACTGGCGGGCTCCAGAGTGTCGATGCCCGCCTCGCCACGGGTGGCCAGGACATAGGCCACCTCGCGTCCGGCGTCGGTCCACGTGGCGATCGCCGCCGAGCAGCCGTACTCGAGGTCGTCCGGGTGCGCCACGACCGCGAGGGCGCGCTGCCAGTCGTCCGGCATGGGCTGGAGCTGAGTGATCGTCGGCTCGGTCATGACCGCAGACTAAGCGCTCCGCTGGAAGTCCGGTACGCCACCCGCGGGTGCGTCGTGGCTGGTCGCTCCCCCACTTCGGCTTCTCCCCCACGCTCGGCTTCGCTCGCGCGGGGGGACCCCCATGAGCGGGGGCCCCATCGCGGCGGAGCCGCATGTCGATACAGCCCCGCGCCCCTTTGGGGCGCTGCCGGACCGCACCGGACTTCGCCGAGCCCGCTTGGCCCGCGCCCTTTGGGCTCACACCTCGTCCCGCGTCAGCGCGATCAGTCGGTCCAGGACCCGCGGGCCCGAGGCCCGGACCCCGTCGTGTTCGAACTCATCGGTGACCCAGGTCCGCAGACCGCGGATCGTGCGGGCGGTCTCGAGCGAGTGAGCGGTGTCGACGTACATGTCGTCGTGGTAGATCGCCGCCGCGACCGGCACCTCGTTGGCGGCCAGGCGCGCCGGGTCGTACAGGGGCCGCCAGCCGGTGCGGGCGGCGAGCAGGTCGGCGGTCTCGCGCAGGGGGCGCAGAGCCGGGTCGCAGTCGAACGTCCAGGGGTGGACGGACTCCCCCGTGAACAGCAGTGGTCCGTCGCCCGCGAGCGCCTTGGCGGCGTCGAACTGCCCGAACTCCGCGCGGACCCGCTCGGCCGACCAGTCGGTGGGCCGCCCGTCCTGGCCGTAGATCGCCTCGTGGACGAGGGCGTACAGGGGGTGGCTCGCGTACGAGAGCACGCCCTGGACCTCCTCCTGGAACGCGTCGGAGAGGACCGTTCCCTGCGGGGTACGGACGAAGGCCTGCTCCAGGAGGTAGTGCAGGCGGTGGCTGCCCTCGGAGCCGCCGAGGAGGATGCCGAGGGACTGGAAGGCCTCGACGGTGAGCCGGTAGCCGTTGGGCAGGACCACGTCATGGGTCAGCAGGTGGTCGGCGATGCGGCGGGCGCGTTCGACGTCGTGCGGGTAGCGCGCGTAGTGCGCCATGACCTTGCGCTCGATGCGCGGGTAGGCGGCCCGGTAGACGTCGTCGGCGTGCGCGTCGAGCGCGGGCAGCCCGCCGGTGATGACGGCGGCGCGCAGGCCTTCGGGGGCGGTCGACAGGTAGGTCACCGTGCAGAAGCCGCCGAAACTCTGGCCGAGGACGGTCCAGGGGGCGCCGCCGGTGACCGCGGGGCGGATCGCCTCACAGTCACGGACGATCGAGTCGGCGCGGAACAGCGCCAGGTACGCGGCCTGCTCGGCCGGACCGCCGCGCAGCGGGAGCGTCTGGCGGCTGGCGGGCGTGGAGTGGCCGGTGCCGCGCTGGTCGAGGAGGAGTACGCGGTACTCCTTCAGGGCGCGGCCGAGCCAGGCCTGCTTCCCGATGAAACGGTTCGCCCCGAAGCCGGGGCCGCCCTGGAGGTAGACCAGCCAGGGCAGGTCCTGGTCCGCCTTGTCGCTCGCGACGACCTCGCGGGCGTACAGCTCGATTGTCTCCCCCTCCGGGTCGTCGTGGTCGAGGGGCACGGTGAAGTGGCGGTCGGTGAGGACGACGCCGGGCTGGCGGTAGCTGACGCTCAACGGGTCTCCCGGGTGCGGACGACGGTGCGGGCCGCGTCCCAGTTCAGCACATGCGCGTCCGGCAGGCGGGACCGGGGATCATGAACGGCTGCTGACCGGCGGTTCAGCGGCCCGAGAGGCTGGAGCGGCGCACCACCAGCTCCGGCTGGAGCACGACCCGCCGGTGCTCGTGCCGGGTCGGCGCGCTCTCCGCCTCCGTCTCCTCCAGGAGCAGTTCGGCGGCCAGGGCGCCCATGGTGACGGCGGGCTGCCGTACGGAGGTGAGGGGGACG
>NZ_JBQQCE010000821.1:0-2187 GCF_052245645.1 Streptomyces sp. KR55
GGGTAGGGGGTGATGCCGAGTGCCTGCTGCATGCTGACCAGCACGGTGTGGTCGCGCTGCAGCGTGGTCAACTGATCCTGCAGGACGGCGATTTCCGTACCGATGCGTTCCTGCTCCTTGAGGTTGCGTTCCAGGTCGCTGCTTACCTGGGCGGCGTACTGTGCTGCCAGGTCACTGGCGGTGGTGTTCTCGGACATGATGCTGACCTTTCTGCCGGTTGACCGGCCGACGAGTTGGCACGGGGCCCGCTGACGAGTCGCGCAGAACCCACGCCGTACACGCGCAGGTTCGTCTGACGGTGCGGTAAAGGTCCGCACCTGCTGCCCGGTGTCTTGAACAGCGATGATACGGATGAGTGGAGCTGATTGTTCCCGTTGAGTTGTGTCATGTGCTCCAGGTGACGCTCCTGCCGGGCGTGCGACGGGACCGTCGGCACGCCAACGGGCCGTGTGGCCGTGTTTCGGTTGACCTTGAGCGTGCCGCCACAACTCTCGGCGCTTCAATACACGTTGGTGGTCCAACGGAATGGCCTCGCCCCGTTCGATCGATCCGCCGCCCGCATCCTGTGCTTCCTCACCGAAGAGGGCTTCCTCGAGTCCGACGGAGGCCTGCTGTTCGTCGGCCCCAAGGCCGAATCCCGCATCGGAAAGCGGCACTCCATCGAGCTCACCGCCTCGTTTACCGCCCCACTCCAGTTCACCGCTCGGTGGTAAGGCCCAGGAACTGCTCAAGCTGCGCCAGCAAGCTCAACGCGAAGCGGAGCCCCGACAGCAGGCCGTCGAGGCCGCTGGTCTTACGGAGGAACTTCCGCGACTGCGCGATGAGAACACTGTGCGGGGCCCTGCGGCGCAGCCTCGCCGACCCGGGGCAGCCGTGGTCGGGGCTGCGCCCGTCCGCCCTCCGCCGCGCCCGGGCTCCATGCAGCCCCGCCTGGCAACTCGGCGTCGTCGGCCGGGGCTCCTCTCATCCCTGCCGCCGGGGGTGCCCAGATCGTGGGTATCACTTCACGCCCGGGGCGAGATGGCGCTGCGACACGCCGAGCCCAGGGCCCCGGCCATTCGCGTGCAGCGGGGCCATGGTTGCTCAGTGACGCGCCCTCAGCGGCCGGGCAACCGCTCCGTGATCTCTTGCAGCACCCAGCCGTTGCCGTCCGGGTCGCTGAAGGTGGCGAAGGAGGCGTACGAGGTGCCCTCGGGGTGCCGGCCGGGCAAGCGCTCCTGGCCCGCCAGCCGATGGGTGACGTCTCCGCCCTCGTGACCGTGGAACAGCACTCCTCCGGCGTCGTGGAAAACGTCGCTCACATCGATACCCCGGTCGACCAGCTCCGCGCGGGCCGCCTCGATGTCGGAGACGATGAGATACAGCCCCTGCACCGAGCCGGGGGCGACGGAGGTCATCCCCTCGCCGAACATGATCGAGCACCCGGAGCCGGGCGGCGTGAAGTGCACGCCCCGGAAGCCGCCACCAGCCCCCGTGTCGAGATCCAGGCGGAATCCCAGCTTCTCGTAGAAGGCCTTGGCCCGGTCGGTGTCGGAAACGGGCAGCACGATGACTTCGAGCTTCAGGTCCATGAGAACTGTCCTTGCGTGTGAGCGGTGGAGCTGTCCGTACCGTGTCCGTCCACCGCTCAAACAGATGTAGGGGGACATCCGGCGGAACGCCAATCAGCCGCCCCCGGACCGTACGGCTGCAGCAGTGAGGAGGCAGAGGCGTGGGGAGGCGTGGTGACCACGCCACTCAGCCGGCGTGAGCACCGGCGGGTCCCTCCGCCGGCCGCGAGCCTCCATGGGCCGGTCTTTGCCCGGAGCGGAGCGCGGCGTCGCCCTGTCGTGGAACACATCAGGCATCATCACTGTGACTCGCGGTTTCACTGAGAGTGATGACGAAAATGGGTCTGAAAACGACCCGGCTTCCCGGCCGGTGAACCGGACGTCGTTCTGCCCCATCCCCATCCCCATCCTCCTCAGGTGCAGCCGTAGCCCTCAGCGGTCCGGCAGCCACCAGTCCCCCAGACCTACCGCAACTGCCGAGCACCGCCGGCCGCGCAGAGGCGGATCCGGACCACTACGCGCGACCTCCCCCAGGACGTAAGCCCGCGAAGCCCGAGAGACACAGGAGCAGCAATGAGCGACACCCTCCGCACCTACGACGTCGTCGTCATCGGCGCCGGCCCCGTCGGCGAGAACG
>NZ_JBQQCE010000822.1:0-2183 GCF_052245645.1 Streptomyces sp. KR55
TGCTGCAACAAATGGGAAGGGGAGGTCAACCCCGCGGAGTCCGGGGAGAAGTGGGACGCCGCCGACCACGCGATCGCCCAGGCGTCGATGGCTGCCGAGGCGGCCCGGCTGCGCGACCACCCCAGCGTGATCTCGTTCCTGATCGGCAGCGACGCGGCGCCCAACGCCAAGATCGAGTCGGCATACCTCAAAGCGCTGCGGGCGGCCGACTGGAAGGTGCCCGTGATCCCTTCCGCCTCCGGGAAGTCGACACCCGTCACCGGCCGCTCCGGGATGCGGATGACCGGCCCTTACGACTGGGTGCCGCCCGGCTACTGGTACGACAAACGCGAGGGAGGAGCCACCGGCTTCAACTCCGAGACCAGCGCCGGTCCGAGCATTCCCACCCTCGACACACTGCGGCGGATGCTGACCCCGGCCGAGCTGGAGACACTCTGGAAGCAACCCTCCGCTCCCCAGTACCACCGCTCCCCGTCACCCACATTCTCGACACTCAAGCTGTACAACGCCGCCCTCGCCGGCCGCTACGGACGACCGATCGATCTCGGCGACTACGTGCGCAAGGCCCAACTCGCCCAGTACGAGAACGTCCGGGCGCAGTTCGAGGCGTACTCCCGCAACGCCAAGGACACCGCCGCCCCCGCGACCGGCGTCATCTACTGGATGCTCAACAGCGGCTGGACCTCCCTCCACTGGCAGCTCATCGACCGCTATCTCGACCAGAACGGGGCCTACTTCGGCGCGAAGAAGGCCAACGAACCCCTCCACATCCAGTACGGCTACGACAACCGCACGGTGAGCATCGTCAACAACCGCACAACCGCCGCCTCGGGGCTGAAGGCCCGGGTCACGCTCTTCAACACCGATGGGACCAAGAAGTACGACCGCACGGTGACCGGTGTCGACGTCGAAGCCCGCGGCGTGACCACCACCTCGCTGACCCTCCCGGCCACGGTCCCCGGCCTGGCAAGGACCTACCTGGCCCGGCTGTTGCTCACCGACTCCACCGGCCGGGAACTGGGCCGCAACGTCTACTGGCTCTCCACCCGCAACGACGTCCTCGACTACGCCAAAACCGACTGGTACTACACCCCCACCACCTCCTACGCCGACCTGACGGGCTTGAACTCGATGCCGCAGGTGACCTTGGACGTGGCAGCCACAACGAGGGTAACCAGTGCCGGCACATCGACGACGACCGTGACCCTCCGCCACCCGGGCACCACGAACGCCCCCGTTCTGCTCACCGACGTCGACCTGGTCTCCGCGGACGGGAGGACTCCCACGCTGCCCGTCCACTGGAACGACAATCAGATCAGCCTGTGGCCGGGCGAATCGGCAACTTTGGTGGCCTCCCATCGGACAGTCGATCCGGACCGCACCCCACGCGTACGTGTCTCTGGATGGAACGCCCGGGCGGTCACCGTCCCGTCCAGCTGACGATGCGGCATCACACATCGGTTTCCCCGCTCGGTGGCGATGGCTTTCCCCGCAAACGGCCCTTCCCCGTCAACTACCTCGGGCTGAAGCCGAGGCTTGTAAGTCCTGTCCGCCGCTGGCTGTGGCGTCTGGCCTACGTCCTACACCTTGACGGTGTTGGGGCGGTTGACTGCGCCCCGCTGCCACGCAGCCTCGCCACGGTGGGCGATGTTGCGGGAGCCGTTGCGGTCCGCGTGCATGACCACTCCGCAGGAGCGGCAGGCGAACCAGGCCTGGGACACCCGGTTGGTACGGTGGGTGTGCCAGCACTCGGAGCACTGGCGGGAGGTGTTGCGCGGGTCGACGAAGACCACGGGCACACCCGCCCGCCGTGCTTTGTACTCGACGAACGCGCCGAGCTGGGCGAAGGCCCACGAGTGCAGCCGGTACCGCTGTTCCTTCTTGGCCGTAACCCTCTGCCGGATGCCCTTCAGCTCTTCCAGGGCGACCCCGCGCGAGGTGCGTTCAGCGGTTATGACGATTGTCTTGGCGATGCGGTGGTTGGTGTCGGCGGCGAACCGGGCCTCGCGGCGGCGGATGCCTTTCAGCCTGCGCTTGGCGCTTTTGGTGCCCTTGGCCCAATGCCGTTGCTTGAGCTACTGAAGTATCGCGGGCGTAAGGGTGATGACCTTCTCCGGAACCTGTCGTGTGCCTCGCCTGACCTGGTCTTTCTTGCGCACGATGTACTGCGAGACCGGATGGCG
>NZ_JBQQCE010000823.1:0-2173 GCF_052245645.1 Streptomyces sp. KR55
CCTCCCCCACCACGGCCACGGCGGGCACGGCGACCGCGTCGGTGTGTGCCGCCGGCACGAGCAGGGCGAGCAACAGCACGACCACCCGTGCCCAGCGACTCGGAGACGGGACGGCGTTCATGGCTGCTCATCTCCCCGGCGGGCGGACGAGGCCCCTCGCGCCGTCTGCGCTATTCGCTCGTTCGGCGTACGGGGCTCGGGCATGACGGGCATGAGGTCCTCCCGGTCACAGCTCGCGGGGGACGTGGCGGGTGAGGGCGCGGATGCGCAGCGCCGTGAGGAGTTCGACGATGCCCACCGCGATCAGCCAGCAACCGCCGACGATCGTGAGGACGGCGACCGACTCGAACGGGGAGACGATCAGAACGACCCCGGCGAGGACGGTGACGATGCCGAGGAGGATCTGCCAGCCTCGGGCGGGCACCGCCGGGTCGGACGCGGCGGCCAGGGTCTGGGCGATCCCGCGGAACAGCCAGCCGATGCCGATCCACAGCGCGAGCAGCAGGATCGACTGCATGGCGCCGCGGAAGCAGAACAGGCCGAGCAGGATGGACAGGGCGCCGCTGATGAAGGCCAGCACGCGCAGCGAGGTCGTCTTGTGGGTGCCGAAGGCGGAGGCGAGCTGGAGGACGCCGCTGATGAGGAGGTAGAGGCCGAAGAGGATGCCGGCGGCCAGCAGCGAGGCGCCCGGCCAGAGCAGGATCAGGATGCCCAGGACCAGCGAGGCGATTCCGGTGACCAGCACGACCTGCCACGCGGCGCGGGAGATCAGGTGCAGTGGTCCCTCGAAGGGCGGTTCGGGGCCGTCGTACGGCGGTCGCGGCGCGTGCGGGCCACGGGTGGCGTGCACGCGCCGGTCGTCGTACTCGGGACCCCAGGGGGAGCCGCTCGGTGGCTCGGTCATGCTCCATGCTGGGAACGCCGACGAGCGGCCCGCATCCCGGGGCGGGCCACTCGGCTGACAGCTACTTCCTCGCGGCCTTGGCCGCCTTCGCAGATCGATGATCCCGCGCCGGCGTCAGGTCGCGCGCCAGTACCCCAGCGCGTGCATACGGTCCTTCGGCACGGACAGGTCCTTGCGGACGTACGCCGACAGTGTGCGGGTCGTCGCGGTGTCGCAGGCGATCCAGACGTACGGGTGCGAGGTGGCCGCCAGGAGTTCGGGCAGCGTCGTCTTCACGTCGTCGACCAGGTGTCCGCGGGGGAGCGTGCGCAGCTCGTGGCGGTCGTTGTCTCCCCGGTACGGCAGTCCGTCCACCTGGCCCTCGAACCAGATCGTCGCCGGCGCCGAACCCAGTTCGTCGAGGAGGGAGTTGAGCGCGGGCAGCGAGGCCGGGTCCCCGATCGCGAAGACGTGCGAGGGCTCGGGTTGGGGCCGCTGGAAACCCGTCCCCTGCACCGTCGCCTCGATCGTGTCCCCTGGCTTCGCCGCCCGCGCCCAGTCACTGGCGCACCCCTCGTGGAGTGCGAACTCGAGGCTGAAGGTGCCGGCCGCCGGATCCGGGTCGACCAGCGTGTACGCCCGCTGGTGCGGCTTTCCCGCGTTGTCGAACCACAGCCGGACCCACATCGTCGGGTGCACGCCGGTCGCCGCGAGCATCCCGCCGTCGGTGAGGTGGAGCCGCCGGTACTCGGCGGTGACGTCCTCGGCGCCCGTCACGGTGAACACGAAGTCCTTCGCCCGCAGCAGCCTGAGGACCGTGCCCTCCCAACCCCGCCCCTGCCCCATCGCGTCTTCACCCTTCGCGTACGATTCCGCCACGACTCACTTAGGTGAGCCTAACCTAAAGCACAGAAGGGCGACAGGGTGACCACCGAGATCCACCGCGATGCCTGGGGCATCCCGCATCTGCGCGCCTCCGGCGCCCGTGAACTCGCCCGCGCCCAGGGCCGGGTCACCGCCCTCGACCGCGCCTGGCAACTGGAGGTCGAACGCCACCGCGCCCAGGGCACCTCGGCGTCCTTCCTCGGTCCGGACGCCGTGGCCTGGGACGTCTTCGCGAGACGGGCGCGGCTGGACGACACGGCGAGACGTTGCTTCGACGCGTTGGACCCCGACATGTCCGACTGGGTCCGGGCCTACGTCGACGGCGTCAACGACGGCCTCGCCGAAGGCGCCCGCCGTACGCCCGAGTTCGCCGCGACCGGACTGGCCCCCGGCCACTGGGAACCC
>NZ_JBQQCE010000824.1:0-2171 GCF_052245645.1 Streptomyces sp. KR55
CGGGGCGCAGGGTGTCCAGGTAGATCGGCCCGCCGCCCGGGGCGTGCGCGACCGCCAGGCCCAGCGGCACCGTCCAGGTCGCCTCGGTGGGAGCCACCGCGAGCAGCGCCGCGCGCACCTGCCGGGACGTGACGAGGTCGGCCCGCTCGGCCGGCCCGGCGGGAAACGGGTCGAGGAGGACCTGCTGCTCGTGCGCCTGGGCGATGAGGCGGGCGAGGGCGCCGGTCGGGCAGACGGCGGGTACGGCGAGCCGTAGCGGCCGGCGCCGCGCGGCCTCCGCCTCGTGCTCGAACCGGTCGGCGAGCCGCACGAGTTGCCTCGCCGTCGGCAGCATGTCCCGGCCGAAGGGCGTCAGCGTCACCGCCCGCGAGGACCGGTCAAGCAGCCGCTCGCCGAGGCGTTGTTCCAGCGCGGCGACGCGGCGGCTCACCACCGACTGGGCCGTCCGGGCCGCCGCCGCGCCCACCGTGAAGCTGCCGTGCTCGCTCACACTGACGAACGCCCGGCATGCCGCGACAAGATCCATGAGCCCAACTATGCCAAAACAGCATGGAATTGAACGTCCACGTCTTGGACCTCGGCACCCCACTGGCCGGAGAGTGGTCGACGCCCAGGGCTTTCCCCGGGCTCGCAGGTTCCCCATGTCATTCGACGGCTTGGAGGTTCATTCCATGACGCATCCGCTTCGCATCCGCCGGAGCGCCGCCTGGGCGGCGGCCGGATTGCTCGCGCTCGCCACACTTCCGGCGTGCGGTCAGCAAACCGCGTCGGGGGCCGGCTCACCCGCCGGCGCGGCGCGGTCCGCGTCACCGGCGGCGGCCACGAAGCCCACCACTGCCGAGTTCCGGGCACTGGAGCGGGAGTTCGACGCGCGGCTCGGCGTCTACGCCCTGGACACCGGCACGGGCCGGTCGGTCGGCTACCGGGCGGACGACCGGTTCGCGTACGCCTCCACGTTCAAGGCGCTGGCGGCGGGTGCCATCCTCCGGAAGTACGGGACGGACGGCATCGACAAGGTGGTGAGGTACTCGCGCGAGGACCTGGTCGCGGACTCGCCCGTGTCCGAGAACTTCGTCGAGAAGGGCATGACCCTGCGGGGGCTGTGTGCCGCCACCCTCTGGTACAGCGACAACACGGCGGTCAACCTGCTCCTCGACGAACTCGGCGGGCCCGACGGCCTGGAGAAGGTGCTGGAGGAGTTCGGCGACGACGTCACCGAGATGGACCGGTACGAGCCGGAGATGAGCGAGGGCACACCGGGTGACATCCGCGACACGAGCACCCCGCGCGCGATGGCGGGGAGCCTGCGGGCGTTCCTGCTCGGTGACGCCCTGAAGCGGGACGAACGCGAGCTTCTGAGGCAGTGGATGACGACGAACACGACCGGTCGGACGCTCATCAGGGCGGGCGTCCCCGACGACTGGGACGTGGCCGACAAGAGCGGCACCGCCGGATACGGGGGACGCAACAACATCGCCGTGGTGTGGCCCGACGACGGTGGTAACCCCATCGTCATGGCGGTCATGTCCACCCGTGACAGGAAGGACGCCGAGCGCCGCGACGCCCTGCTCGCCAAGGCCGCCACCGTGGCGGTCGAGGGCCTCGGCCGCTAGCTCGATGACTACGATGACTACTTCGTGCGCAGCATGAGGGCGTGGCGGGTGTTGTCCCCGTAGACACCGCTCTCGTCCCCGTGGATGCCGTACCGCTTCTGGAATCGGGCTACGGCCTGTCGGACTTCCGCGTCGTAGCGGCCGTCGATGGCGCCGCCGTCGTAGATGCTCGGGATCTGCAGCAGACGCACCTGCAACTCGTACACCCCGTGGCCGCTGTCGGCCTCGTGCAGCACGCCGGTGCCCGGGATCCGGGGGAGCGCGGAATTGCCGGGAAGCGGCCGGTCCGGTTGCTCCATGGATGCGGGGGGTTCCGCCGGTGCGGTGTGCTCGTTGTCGAGCAGGGCCGAGGCGATGATCAATCCGCTCACGGTGCCCAGTCCGAGGGCTCCGGCGACACGGGTGCGCCGCCGGTCGATGAAGCGACCAGGTCCTCGGCGTACTCGGCGTCCTCGGAGTCCTCCGCTTCCTTGCCGCTTGGGCGCACGGACGACTTCCGGGGACACGGGCGCATCGGAGGGCGGGGCGACGAGCGGGGCCGGAGGCACATCCCACCGT
>NZ_JBQQCE010000825.1:0-2170 GCF_052245645.1 Streptomyces sp. KR55
TCTGCGCGGCCTGCGACCGCACCCGCCTCACGGCCGACGGCCAGATACGCACCTGCCTGTTCGCCCGCGAGGAGACCGACCTGCGCGCCGCCCTGCGCTCCGGCGCCCCCGACGAGGAGATCGCCCGCATCTGGCGCCTGGCGATGTGGGGCAAGAAGGCGGGCGCGGGCCTGGACGACCCGACGTTCATCCAGCCGGACCGCCCCATGTCGGCGATCGGCGGCTGAGACCTTGGGCCTTACGCGCCCGGGGGCGTTTCCCAGTCCTCGAACTTGACGACGTCCTTCAAAAACCCCCGAACCCCGAGAAACTGCGAAAGATGCTCCCGATGCTCCTCGCACGCGAGCCACGTCTTCCGCCGCTCCGGCGTATGAATCTTCGGGTTGTTCCAGGCCAGCACCCATACGGCAGCCACACGGCAGCCCTTGGCGGAACAGATCGGGGTCTCGTCACTCACAGGTTCGTCTCACCACTGCGCAGAAAAGGCGACGCCGAGCAGCCACGGGGGGAGCTGCCCGGCGTCGGTCCGTCGCTCCGACGGGGGATGCGGAGCGCGTACGAAGTATGTCACGGGTAACCGCTTGCCGTGCACTGGAACAACATGATTGATCTGAGCTTTTACTGAGCTTGGCGCAGACCCTATTCGGGCCGTCCGCGCGCCGGATCGCCCAGGACGTCTTCGGGGACGTCTTCGGGGGCGGATTCCGGGACGGGTTCCGTGAACCCGTCGTCCTCGTCACGCGGCGGCGCGAGCATCGGCCGGGGCTGCACGGCCACGAACGTCGACGGCAGCGACGGCGCGTTCTCCCGCCCGGCGTTGGCGATCACCACCGCGATATAGGGCAGCACCGCGCCGAGCACCAACGCCACGATCGCGACGTGCCGTTCCACGTTCCAGAGCGTGGCGGCCAGGATCACCGAGACCGTACGGACCGACATCGAGATGACGTACCGGCGCTGCCGACCGCGGACGTCCTCCTGGAGGCCCTGCCGGGCTCCGGTGATCCGGAACACCTGGGCGTTACCGCCGTCACCATGCTTCCGCATCACATTCCACCATCCGCCCGCATCGGACCTCTCCCTGGCCCGTCCCAGCTCCGCACCGGTCGGGGACCGGGGCCGGACAGCCTCCACGTTACGCCGCGCCTGCGCCGCCTACGAGACCGGGTACCCGCCCTGCCTGCGCGAACGGCATCCGCAGGAGCGAGTACGGTCCACCCGACATGCGCCGTACGGCGGACCGGCCGAAACTGGGTGTAATGCTCACGTCGAGCCGTACGAGGAGGCAGCCATGGGCTGGTTGTGGGCGATCATCGTGGGATTCGTGCTGGGCCTGATCGCCAAGGCGGTCATTCCCGGTAAACAGCACATCCCCCTCTGGCTGACCACCATCCTTGGCATGCTCGGCGCCATCGCCGGCAACGCCATCGCCCGGGGCTTCGGTGTCGACGAGACGCCCGGCATCGACTGGAGCCGCCATATCTTCCAGCTCGTCGCCGCAGTCGTCATCGTCTTCCTCGGTGACATGGCGTACATGCAGCTGAAGGGCGGCAAACGGCGGGCCTGACAGACATACAGCGCAGGGGGCGGCCTCCGGTGCCGGAAGCCGCCCCCTGCACTCGCACACGGCCGCTCAGGCGCCCGTGACCTCGACCGCCGCCAGGTTCTTCTTGCCCCGGCGCAGCACCAGCCAGCGTCCGTGCAGCAGGTCCTCCTTGGCGGGAATCGCGTCCTCGGAGTCGACCTTCACGTTGTTCACGTAGGCGCCGCCCTCCTTGACCGTGCGGCGCGCCGCGGACTTGCTGGGCGCCAGGCCCACCCCGGCGAACAGGTCCACGGCGGGAGCCAGCTCGGCGACCTGGATGTGCGGCACCTCGGACAGGGCCGCGGCCAGCGTCTTGGCGTCCAGCTCGGTCAGCTCGCCCTGGCCGAAGAGAGCCTTGGATGCGGCGATCACGGCGGCCGTCTGGTCGGCGCCGTGCACCAGCGTCGTCAGCTCCTCGGCGAGGGCGCGCTGTGCGGCCCGGGCCTGCGGACGCTCCTCCGTCTGCTGCTCCAGCTCCTCCAACTCCTCACGAGACCTGAACGACAGGATCCGCATGTACGTGGAGATGTCCCGGTCGTCCATGTTCAGCCAGAACTGGTAGAACGCGTACTGGGTCGTCAGCTC
>NZ_JBQQCE010000826.1:0-2154 GCF_052245645.1 Streptomyces sp. KR55
GTGCCAAACTCGCGGGCGGTCGCCACGACCTCGGCGCCGAGGTGTGTGGCGAAGTGCACGGCCAAGTGCCGTCGCCGTCGGCCGCCGCGTGCGCGAGTACGCGCTGCCCGGGCCGACCGCGTCGGTCGGTGCTGGTGTGGCCTGGCGTAACAGCACCGACCGACGCGGTCGTGGACGCCCCGGAAGCCGAGTGGACGTCCTGGGTGACGGCCCTGGCCGCTCAGCGACCGGCGTGGATTCCGGGAAGTCCAACCAGAGAGCCCCGCGCTGACAGACCACCCGGGGGCCCGGGTCCTGCATCCGGGGCACCCCCAGCGCCCCGAGCCGGCATGTGGTGCGTACGCACCAGGTCACGGGCATGGCTGGTCCGGGAGCACCAGGCGACGACGGTGGCCGGGGACGATGCCCGGCGGAGCGCCGCAGGGAAGGGTGAGAGGCGCGTGAATCCCACGCAATTCCTTTGCCTGGCGCGCCTAGCGGTGTCTGGAGTGATCAACGGTGGCGACAATTCTTTACCGGATCGGACGGTGGGCCTTCCGGCGGCGCCGGCTCGTGGGCGGTCTCTGGCTCGGTGCCCTGGTGGTGGCCGTGGCCGCCGCGGCCTTGGCGCCGGCCAGTGAGGACGAGGACCTCGCCATGCCCGGCACCGAGTCGCAAAAAGCGTTCGACCTGCTGGACGACCGCTTCCCGCAGAGCAACTCCCAGGGCGCCGAAGCCCGCTTGGTGTTCCAGGCCCCGGACGGACAGAAGGTAACGGCCAGGGAGAACAGGGTAGCCGTCAAGGATACGCTCGGCTCGCTGGACGGGGGCGACCAGGTGGCGTCGACCACCGACCCCTACGAGACCGGCGCGGTCAGCACGGACGGCACCATCGCCTACTCCACGATCACCTACACCGCGGACGCCGTCGACCTGTCCGAGTCGACGAAGAGCACCCTCGAGGACGCCGCGAGCCATGCCCGGGACGCGGGGCTCACCGTGGAGATCGGCGGCTCGGCCCTGGACGCGGAAGAGGAACTGGGCGGTACGACAGAGATGATCGGCGTCGGGGTCGCGGCCGTGGTGCTGATCCTCGCCCTCGGCTCGCTGGTCGCGGCTGGACTGTCGCTGCTGACCGCCTTCGTAGGCGTGGCCATCGCCTTCGGCCTGGTGTCCGCGCTGGCCGTGCCGCTGGGCCTGACGTCCACCGTCGCCATCCTGGCGCTGATGCTGGGCCTCGCCGTCGGCATCGACTACGCGCTCTTCATCACCTCCCGCTTCCGCGACGAGCGCGCCCAGGGCAGCGAACCGGAGGAGGCCGCGGGCCGGGCGGTGGGCACGGCCGGATCCGCCGTCGTCTTCGCGGGCGCGACCGTCCTGATCGCCCTGGCAGGGCTGGGGGTCGTCGGAATCCCCGAACTGACCAGGATGGGCCTGGGCGGCGCGGGCGCCGTGGCCCTGGCCGTACTCGTCGCACTGACCCTGGTCCCCGCGCTGTTCGGCTTCTTCGGCCGACGGGTACTGTCCCGCGCCGTCCGCAAGTCCACCCGGCCGGGACGCGACCGCCCGGGCCCGCTGCCCACCTCCGCCGACCGGCGGCCCGGGCTCGGCACCCGCTGGGCACGGTTCGTACTGCGCCGGCCGGTGGCCGTGCTGCTGACCGCCGGGCTCGGTCTCGGCGCCGTGGCCCTGCCGGCACTGAGCCTCGAACTCGGCCTGCCCGGCGACGAGTCCAAGTCGGTTCAGACCACCCAGCGCCGCGCCTACGACCTGCTGTCGGAAGGCTTCGGCCCCGGCTTCAACGGCCCGCTGACCATCGTCGTGGACATGTCGGCACCCGCATCCCCGGACTCCGGGGACACCCAGGCCATCACGGACCAGGTCGTCAAGGCCGTACGGGCAGTGGACGGGGTCGCGTCGGTCGGTGATCCGGTTCTCAGCCGGGCCAAGGACACGGCCGTCCTCACCGCCGTCCCGCAGACCGCGCCGAACAGCGGCGAGACCAAGGACCTGGTGCACGCGCTTCGCGGCGCGGTCGGGGACGTAGAATCCGACACGGGCGCCGGCGTCCTGGTGACCGGGACCACCGCGCTGAACATCGACATCTCCGAAGCCATGTCCGACGCCCTCATCCCGTATCTGAGCGTGGTCATCGGCCTGGCGGTGCTTCTGCTG
>NZ_JBQQCE010000827.1:0-2148 GCF_052245645.1 Streptomyces sp. KR55
TCGTCGTACTGCCCGCCCGCATGAAGGAACTCCCGCGGGAACTCCGCCCCCGCCCGCTCCCAGTACTCCGCCCGGCACGCGACCACCAGTCGCGCCCCCGTCTCCCGCAGCCACCTCGCCGTCCCGTCCGTCCACTCGGGCAGCCGGTGAGCCAGAACCGGCGGCATCTCCTCGGGACCGTCGAGCAACAACAACAGGGGCCGGCCTGCGGCACGGGCCAGGGCGGCGACCCGTTCGGGCCGGATGTCGCCCAGGCCGGCGGGGTCGGGGGCGTCAGGATCACCGCACAGGCCCCCGGAATCGGCGTCATCGCCATCCACCGAGAAGCCGTCGGGATCGGCATGCCGCAGGTCGGTGGGCAGGGCGGCGCCGGACGCCGCCACGATGCGGGCCGCCCGGGTCAGCGCCCGGCGGGCCGCGTCCGCCACCGAGGCGTCGTCGTCCCTCAGGTCGGAGCCGCGCAGCCACAGCGTGGGCGCCGGTTCCGCCCCCCGGCTGCGGCGGGCGGCGAGGGCCGCGAGTTCCGTCGTACGACCGCTGCCCGGCGGCCCGACGAGCCCGAGGACGACGGCCGGGCCCGCGGTGAACGCGTCGAACTCCCGTACCGTCGCGACCCGTTCGACCGGCTGAACCGCGCCGAAGGCAGCCCCGGCGCCCGCCCAGCCGAGGTCGCTCGCAAACGCCCCACCGTCCACCCTGCCAAGGCGGTCCTCATTCGCCCCGCCATCCATCCGCCCGAGGTCGCCCACAAACGCCCCACCGTCCACCCCGCCGAGGCGGCCCGCAAGCCCTCCGCCCGCCCCGTCCTGCCCCACCGACGTAGCCGTCAGCTCCAGTACTCCCGCAAGGTTGAGGTCGGCGCCGTACGCGGGCACCGTCGCGGCGTTGCGGGCGAGCAGGTCGGCGAGTGGGCCGCTCTCGGTGCGGCGCAGCGGGACGGCGAAGCCGGTGTCGCGGTGACCGGCCTGCAGGGCGGTGCCGAGGACCGCGACCACGGCGCCGGTCGTGATGTCGACGACCGGTCCCCCTGCCGCGCCGCCGCCCAGCCGCAGTGCGTCCCGGCCGGCTGTGCCGATCGCCAACTCCAGTACGTCGTCGAGGAGATGGAAGCGGTCCGTCGCCGTGTACGTCACGCTGGTCGCGCCCAGCACACGGGCCTCGCGCCAGCCGCCGGCGGCGATCCGCACATACCTGCCGCTCTCGATGCGGTCCCGCACGGTGACGGGGAGCGGGTTCGCGCCGAGGCCCTCGGTCTGTACGAGAGCCAGGTCGAGCTCGGGCAGCGGGGTCACGGCGTCGGCGGTGACGACACAGCTACGGCCCCCGGCGTCGTGGAGAACGAGGCGGGTCAGCCCGTCGACGGTTTCATGGCTGGTGAGGACCGTGCCGTCGTGGTCGGCGACGACACCCGTGCCGCGCGGGCGTCCGGCCAGGTCGTGGATGCGTACAAGAGCGTCGTGGTGCGGCGCGCGCCCGGCGTTCTCACGCTCACGCGAGCCGACCTGCGGTGCGGTCCGCCGGCCCCGTACCGCCATGGTCGAACCTCCCCGTCGTACACGTGCCCTGCATTCGACGGTAGGGGCGGGATGATCAGACGGACAGATCGCGGGCCCAACGCGCCCCCCTGCACTCCCCCGGTTCACTCCGAGCGCCTGCCCGGACGGGTGAACGGGAAGGGGTCGTTGGATACACCCTAGGGATGGGGGAACCGAGGGGGACCGTGGAGCGGCGGGAGTGCACGACCCCGTGACCGCCGCTCCACGGGCAGTCCCGACGATCCGTCAGCCGAAGACGGCGAGGCTCTTCGCCTTGCCCCGCTGCTCCTCCACGAGCGCGAGGAAGCGGCCCTCGGGGTCGAAGACGGCCACCGGGCCACTGCCCGCGTACACGTCGGGCATGTCGAGCCGGACACCGTTGGTGAGCAGCCGGGCCCGCCTGGCGTCCACGTCCCAGCGCGGGAACGCGGCCGCGGCGGCCTCGGCGATCGGCATGACGGTCAGCGCCTCCGGGAGCTGGTCGAGAGTACGGGCCGAGTCGAGCTTGTACGGTCCGACGCGCGTCCGGCGCAACGCGTTGAGGTGACCGCCGACTCCGAGGTCGGCGCCCAGGTCGCGGGCGAGGGCGCGGATGTAGGTGCCGGAGGAGCAG
>NZ_JBQQCE010000828.1:0-2145 GCF_052245645.1 Streptomyces sp. KR55
GCCTGGTACCGCGGCAACTCGCACGAGCGCATCCACGCCGTGGGCGGCAAACACCCCAACCCGTGGGGTCTTTACGACATGCTTGGCAACGTCTGGGACTGGTGCTGGGACGTCTACGACGCCGAGGTCTACGGCACCTACCGGGTGCTCCGTGGCGGTGGTTGGTTCGATGAGCACTGGAGTTGCCGGGCCTCTGCGCGGCGCCGCAGCCACCCGACATTCCAGGTCGACGACGTAGGGTTCCGCATCGCGCGCTCCATCGTGTGACGACCGGTTCCCGCGCGTCGTCGAACGCGACGTCCGCCGCCTCCGCCAACGGACGGCGCACCTCTCTCCCGCACACGGGACAACCACGCCACTTCGTAGGCCAGATCTCTGCCGGCCCCACCCGTTGAGAGTCAGTCGGCCTCGATGAAGCATCGAATGATCTGGTGGACCCGATCACCTGAGACATCAAGCGAATCGGACCCGTTCACTTGAGACGGGGACCAGATCGACAGAGACGGGACAGACGCAGCTGTCCCCTGTCACCGAACCTTGACCGGTTGCCATTGAACGTTGACCAACGGCCGGTTTGTGACAGCAAAGTTCAATTGCTGCCGGTCAGCGGCTCAGGCCCCGAGTGCCTGACTCTGCCGGG
The DNA here is from genome assembly GCF_052245645.1 of Streptomyces sp. KR55. Lineage (NCBI taxonomy): Bacteria > Bacillati > Actinomycetota > Actinomycetes > Kitasatosporales > Streptomycetaceae > Streptomyces > Streptomyces sp. KR55. The sequence goes on from NZ_JBQQCE010000828.1 coordinate 641, forward strand.
AATCTTGGAGTTTCGCGGTGCGACAACATGATCAGCGGGCATCCTCGGGCTGCTCCACAAGCCGATGTGGTTGCCGAGGTGTTCACTGTCGCTCCGTCCCGAACGGAGAGAGCAGCCGGGTGACGACTGTGCGTGGATCGGGCAGGGCGTTTGTGTCAGTGGCCGGTGGCAGGATCGCTGGTATGGACTTCGTTCGTACTACTCCGCCGCGGCCGGTCGACGTCGCCGCGGTCTTTCCTGAGTTGGCTCCGCTGGCGCGGGCGGCGATTCGGCTGCACCCTCGCGCCGGGTCGCCTTCGGTGTTCGAGAGTTCGGTCGGGGGGCCGTTGCTGTGGCCCGCTGAGGAGCCGTGGCCGCACTGCAACGGTTCGCACCCCGGCAGCGGCAGGTCCAAGTCACCGGCAGAAATACGGCTGGAGCGGCGCAGGCGGGCCCGGCTGCGCCGTGATCCCCACGGCCCTCACTACACGCCTGAGGAGGCGTCAATCAAGGAGCGGAACGACGCGGTGTTCATGGAGCGCCTCGACGCCGGCCCTCCGTGGCCCGCTGAAAGTCCGGTCCCCATGCTGCCCGTGGCCCAGCTGTATCTGCGCGACATACCCCTGTTGCGGCCGCCCGGACAGGCCGATCTGCTTCAGGTGCTGTGGTGCCCTTACGACCACGAACCGCATTACAAACCTTCGACCGCGCTGTTCTGGCGGTCCGCTGCCGAGGTCGTCGACGTCCTCGCCGTACCCCCCGAACCGTATGAGGCCGACTACGACGGCTATGTGCCGGAGCCGTGTCTGCTCGCGCCGGAGCAGATCACCGAGTATCCCAACTCCGCCGATTTGAGCGGAGAGTTGCGGAAACTGCTCAAGGACTGGAGCAGATGGCAGGCGGCTGACGTTGGCGTGGACAGCTCGTACGAGGACTACCCGGAAGAGTTCTATGACTGTGAGCTGGCCGATGCTCCCGGGTGGAAGGTCGGTGGCTGGCCCCCGTGGGGCCGCACCGACCCCTATATCCGCTTCTGCGCTGCCTGCGACGCTCAGATGGTCCCGCTGTTGACCATCGCCTCCTTCGAATGGGACGGCGGCACCCATGGTTGGGCCCCGTACGAGGATCAAGCCGCCGCGCTTTCCCCCAGCTACGTCGCCGGCGCGAATCCCGCGCAGCCGACCGCGGTCGAAGTCGGCAGCACCGACAACCTGCAGCTCTATGTCTGCCCGGCATCCCCAGACCATCCGCACACCGACCTGATTCAATGAGCCGGCGCTGAGAAGCCGGGAGCGGGACAGCCGGTGGCACGCCATCTCTGGGCTCGCGGCACCCTCGTTCCGACAGTCCTGCGCCACTGCGCCCTGGCGGACTGCCGCCCAGGTTCGACTACTGACCCCTCAGAGGGCATTTGGTTTAGGTAGATCGCCCCGTATGCCCTAGTAGGTGCCTCGCCAGGTGGGTGTGGTCTCGTCCGTTATGCGCTTGGCGAGGTTGTCGATCGAGGCGAGGTGGATCATGGCTTC
>NZ_JBQQCE010000829.1:0-2135 GCF_052245645.1 Streptomyces sp. KR55
TTGCCGCCGCGCGCCACGTGCACGGTCCCGGCCCTGTGGTCGGCCCGTTCCCGCTCCAGCCGGTCCTGAAGCACGTGCAGGCGGCGGGACTTGGCGAACCACTCCCGCCGGGAGCGGTAGCCGCCCGGCGCGTTCTTCGATCCCTTCTGCCCGACCGGTTGCGCCAGCCGGTGCGCGATCGTGGCGACCCCGGCCTCCAGGCTGTGGAGGTGGGCCAGCCGGCAGCGGTGGGCGAGCGCCCACTGGTCGTGCGACGCCTTGGTGATCGCCCCGGCCCAGCGCGAAGACGCAGCTGGCGTCAGCGCGCGCTTCCTGGCCGCCCAGGTCTCGGTGGAGTGCTCCAGACCGTCCGCGCAGCGCGTCTTGAGGTCCCGCGACGCGAGCGCACCCAGATGCGCGCCGACCAGCGCAAGAACCTTCTCGTCCTGCACGGTGAGGTGCTTGATCCGGGTACGGATCGCCACTCCGGACGGGCCGGACGCAACGAACGGCTCGGCGACCTTCCGCAGCCCGCTCATCCCTCACCCCCGGCCCGGCTCCGCCCCGACGATCCTCTCCCCCCCATCCAACGAAGCCCGACCGCAGAGGTCACGCATTCGACGCCAGGATTTCCGTTCGCATCCCTAGGCGCTCTGGCGGACACGCGGGTCACGACAACGACCGCCAGCACTCACTCCTGCTCACCAGAACACGCTTGAGCACACTTCAGCGGCAGCAGTTCCACACCCCAACTGATCAGCGACAGAAAGGAGTTGCCTCATGAACCGACGCCGCTTACTCACCGGCACCACCGCACTCGCCGCCGGCGCTGCACTCCCGGCCGCCCCACCCGCCCCCGCCCGCACGACGAGCCTGCCGTCGAGAGCCGACGTCATCACCGTCCTCCGCCGCGTGGCCGACCGCTGGATCGCCGCACACCAGGCACCCGGCGACAACGGCTGGGCCAACGCCACCTGCTTCAGCGGACTGCTCGCCCTGCACCGGCTCACCGGCAGCCCCCGCTACCTGACGTACACAAGGAACTGGGCGGAGAAGCACGCCCACGGCCTCAGGGGCGGGGTCACCACCTGCCACGCGGACAACCACAACGCCGGGCAGGCCTATCTCGACCTGTACGAGATCGAGCCGGAGGAGGCCAAACTCGCCGCCATCGAGGAGTCGTTGCACCGCATGGTGTACACGGACCGCCCGGAGAAGAACGACGACTGGTGGTGGGACGACGCCCTGCACATGGCGATGCCGCCCTTCGCCCGCATCGGCGCTCTCCGCGGCGACCCGCGGTACTGGGAGAAGCTCTACGCCCTCTACCGCCACACCAAGCGCAGCGAGGGCGGCCCGGGCCTCCACGACGAGGCGACCGGCCTGTGGTACCGCGACAAGCGGTTCCTGCCCGGAGGGATCCTCTCACCGACCGGCAAGCTGGCGGTGTGGTCCCGCGGCAACGGCTGGGTGACCGCCGGCCACACCAAGACCCTCAAGGCATTCCCACCGGGAGAACGGCACACCGCCGAATACCGGCAGGCCCTCGTGCACCTCGTGTCGGCCGTGTCCCGGGTCCAGCCAGCCCGTCACCTACGACACCACAGCCGACTTCGGGGTGGGCGCATTCCTGCTCGCCGGCACCGAGCTGTCCCGCCTGTCTGCCTGAGCTTTTCTTTCAACTTCTGGCCTGGGCTCGGTTCGTTGAGCCTCTCGGAGCGTTGACGGTTTCGCCCACCTCGTAGCGGGCGGCGGGTCGCCGTGCCACGAGCCGAGTCGTCTTCCCGAGCCCGGCCGTGAGCGTTTGGGCGGACGGGCCGGGCAGGACAGAGGTCGTCGCAGAACTTCCTGCTCGGTTAACGTCAAGAGCGGCTCTTGGGTGCCTGCTTGATCAGCTTGTTGAGGTTGTGGACCGTGCCAAGGCTTCGCTACGCGGCCTCGGCTTCACATGGAACGCCTGCGGCACCAGCCTGCGCCACGGACAACCGCGCGGCCCATGCCAGGACCTCGACCAGCAGTCCATGAACCACTCGACGGCCTACACACGCTCGCTGAGGGCGTCGTGCGGTTTCGCCGCGCTCCCGCGGCTTCTGCGGCCGAGAGCCGGTGGATTCAAGCCAACGTGCCCCGAACTCGCCCCGCGCCCTTGACGACCC
>NZ_JBQQCE010000083.1:0-26781 GCF_052245645.1 Streptomyces sp. KR55
ATACCCAGTGCCAGGCAGGCGGCGCCGCCCAGCGCCAGCAGCCACTGGACCCGGTTGGTGGCCCGGCCGGTCCAGACGTCGGGGGGCGAGCCGTGCTCGCCGCGGGGGTGGTCCCTCATATTTCGAGGTTACTCAGGTTTCGCTGCGCGGGGAGGGTGTTGCGCAGAGTGACTGGTCCGGCGGGCGGCCCGGCGGACCGAGGGATTCCGGTCAGTGACCGTGGGTCACCGGACGGGGCTGACCGCCGACAGGAGCCGGCCTTCCGCGTAGGCCAGGGCGGATGCGGGCAGCGGGCCCTCACGACCGCTCAGCAGCACCGTCACAGTGCCGCCGGGCTCGGCCGCGGGATCGGGGCGCGACCCGAGCCGGCGCAGGGCCTGAGCGGCCACGGCCCCCGCGGAACCGTGCAGGACAAGGGCCGGGGCGCCGGGGCGCTGCACGGCGGCACGGATGCGCTCGGCGACCAGCTCGTAGTGGGTGCAGCCCAGGACGACGGTGGTGACCTCGGCCGGGGTCAGCTCGGCGGCAGCGGCGACGGCGGCGTCGATGGCGGCCTCGTCCGCGCGTTCGACCGCTTCCGCGAGTCCCCAGCACGGCACTTCGGCGACCTCCACCCCGTCGGCGAAGTCCCGGATGAGTCCGCGCTGGTAGGGGCTGCCGGTGGTGGCGGGCGTGGCCCAGATCGCGACGGGGCCTCCGCCGGCCGCGGCCGGCTTGATCGCCGGGACCGTCCCGATGACCGGCAGCGCCGGTTCGAGGCGGGCGCGCAGGGCGGTCAGGGCGTGCACGGTGGCGGTGTTGCAGCCGACGATGAGGGCGTCGGGCCGGTGCGCGGCGGCTGCCTCTGCGACGGCCAGGGCGCGCTCGGTGAGGTCTTCCGGGGTGCGCGGTCCCCAGGGCATGCCCTCGGGGTCCAGGGAGAGCACGAGATCGGCGTCGGGGCGCAGGCGCTGTACCGCGGCGGTGGCCGCCAGCAGGCCGATTCCGGAGTCCATGAGCGCGATCTTCACCCGGCCACGATAGACGATGGGCCCCTCCGGGCCGGTCGGGTGGGGCAGACTGCGCGGGTGAGCGCCATCGCGTGGACTGCTGCCGGATCACTCGTCGCCTGGCTGTGGCTGCTGCTCGGTCAGGGCTTCTTCTGGCGTACGGATGTCCGACTGCCGCCCCGGACCGAACCCGCCGTGTGGCCGGACGTCTGTGTCGTCGTACCGGCGCGCGACGAGGCGGAGGTGCTGCCCGCCGGTCTGCCGTCGCTGCTCGCGCAGGACTATCCGGGGCGGGCGGAGGTCATTCTGGTGGACGACGGCAGCACGGACGGCACCGGTGAGCTGGCCCGCGCACTGGCACAACGGCACGGCGGGCTGCCGCTGACCGTGGACTCGCCGGGCGAGCCGCCCGCGGGCTGGACCGGCAAGCTGTGGGCGGTGCGGCACGGTATCGGCCTGGCACGCGCGCGTGGCCCCGAGTACCTGCTGCTGACGGACGCCGACATCGCCCACGCACCGGACAGTCTGCGGGCGCTGGTCGCAGCGGCCCGCACCGGAGGCTTCGACGTCGTCTCGCAGATGGCCCGGCTGCGGGTGGAGAGCCGGTGGGAACGGCTCGTGGTGCCGGCCTTCGTCTACTTCTTCGCGCAGCTGTACCCCTTCCGCCGGATCGGCAGGAAGGGCGCACGGACCTCCGCAGCGGCCGGCGGCTGCGTGTTGCTGCGCACCGAGGCCGCCGAGCGGGCGCGCATCCCGGACGCCATCCGGCACGCCGTCATCGACGACGTGGCGCTTGCGCGGGCCGTCCGGAGCATCGGCGGCCACCTGTGGCTGGGGCTCGCCGAACGGGTGGACAGCGTGCGCCCCTATCCACGCCTGCACGATCTGTGGCGGATGGTCGCGCGCAGTGCCTACGCCCAGCTGCGGCACAGTCCGCTGCTGCTGGCCGGGACCGTGGCGGGACTGGCGGTGGTGTATCTGGTGCCGCCCGTGGCGCTGGTCGTCGGTGCGGTCGGCGGGGGTGCGGCCACGGCGGTGCTGGGCGGCTCGGCCTGGCTGGTGATGACGGGCACGTACGTCCCGATGCTCCGCTATTACCGCCAGCCGCTGTGGCTCGCTCCCCTGTTGCCGTTCACCGCGTTCGTGTATCTCCTCATGACGGTCGACTCCGCGGTGCAGCACTACAGGGGGCGCGGTGCGGCCTGGAAGGGCCGCACCTACGCCCGTCCTGGCGCCGTCCCCGACGAGGGGTGAGCGCCGGTGTCCCTCAGGGTCACTTCCGGCCCGGGGTCCAGTTCATGCCCCACCCGTAGGCGTAGTCGACGGTCCGCTGCGGGCTGACGCCGCGCTCCGGCACCAGATAGCGGGCCTCGCGCTGGACGACCAGGTCCTGGCCGGTGTTGGTGATGAGCGCGAGGGCGCACACCGGGGACGGGACGGTGCACTCGTCCAGGGAGAAGTCGATCGGGGCGCCGTGCTGCGGCTGCAGGGTGACCGTGGCATGCAGGTCGGCGAAGGAGCGGGCGCCTTCGTAGATGGTGACGAAGACGAGGATGCGCCGGAACTTGTGCTTGTGGTCGAGGTTGACGGTGAGGTTCTCACCGCTCGCCACGGCTCCGGTGCGGTCGTCGCCGTCGAGGTGGATGTACGGCGGCTGGTGCAGCGCGCCGAAGGCGTTGCCGAGGGCCTGGACGACGCCCTTGCTGCCGTCGGTGAGTTCGTACAGGGCACACAGGTCGAGGTCCAGGTCGGAGTGCATCGCGACCGCCCGGCCGCGCTTGCTGCCCCACCCCGAGAACTGTTTGCGCACCTGCCAGTTGAGGTTCACGCGCAGGGCACCCGACGTTCCGCCCTGCTTGGTCAGCGACACGGACGGGGCTGCCTTGGTGAGCGTGACCTTGGTGAGCTGGACCGGCGGCGCGGGCGGAGCGGCCGGCGGCGGGGCCGGCACGGTGACGGGCGGCGCGGACGGCGCAGGCGTGGGTGCGGTGGCCGGTGGCGCGGTGGGGGCCGTGTGCTGCGGCTCGTCCACCGTGATCCCGAAGTCCGTGGCCAGGCCCTCCAGGCCGCTGCTGTAGCCCTGTCCCACCGCGCGGAACTTCCAGGCGCCCTGGCGGCGGTAGAACTCGCCGAGCACGAAGGCCGTTTCGACCGTGGCTCCCTCGCTGTCGAACCGCGCCACCACCGTGCCCCGAGCGGCGTCCTTGACCTCGATGTACAGGCCGGGCACCTGGCCGAACGCGCCGCCGTCCGCGGAGGCGGCGACCACCACGGTCTCGATCGTGGGCTCCACGCGCGCGAGGTCGACGAGGAGGGTGTCGGTCACCCCTCCGCCGGCCTCCCGCTTGCCCTCGTGCCGGAGCGCTCCGGAGGTGTGCTGCGGCTGGTTGTAGAACACGAAGTCCGCGTCGGAGCGCACCTTGCCACCGGCCAGCAGCAGGGCCGAGGCGTCGGTGTCGGGCACGCCCGGTCCGGAACGCCACCCGAGTTCCACCCGCAGTGCCGTCGTCGGCACCGGAACATTCGATCCCTTCGGCATTGACATGTCCGCCCCCATCACGTGTCACCGCGCCAAGGTCGCACCCCGGCAGCCATCGATTTTCTCTATGCGCCACAACCTATTGCCACCGACGACGAACGCCCATGCGCGCGGACGGAAAGACGAGTGGTCAACCGCCGGTAACCCCCCGGGAACTGAGCCTTTACACGATCCGAGCGCCGCTCGGTGCCCCTTTTTCCCAAGTTCGCTCGCATTGGGGATCCCACGTCACCGCGGACACGGAAAACAACCCTCTTATCGGTCTCCCCAACCAGCACATCGTGGGCTTAACTTATGTGCCATGACCTCCCCCCGCTCCACCTATGGCGGCGGCTACTACTCCGCCTCCTTCCCGGACACTCCGATCTACGACTCGCTCGTGGCCGAGCGGGGCACCCCGCAGATCGCCCCGATCCGGGTCCCCGCCGCGTACGACACGCCGGGCAGCCACCTGCCCGCCCTCCCGTCGGCGCTGCCCGCCCTGCCGGCGGCCCCGTCCCAGCCCGCCTATGGCTACCCGCAGGCGCCGCAGCCCACGCCGCTGCAGCAGGCGCCCACGGCGTACATCCCGCAACAGGCCGCCGCGCCGCGCGGTTACCCCGGCCCGCAGCACCAGCAGCCGCGCCCCGCGGCCCCCGGCGGCACGGGTTACGAGGCGATGCGCCCCGCGGCCCCCCGGCCCGCCCCGGCTCAGCACCAGGACCCGTACAACAACCAGCAGTACCGGGGCTACTGAGCCCATCCCCGGGCTGTCGGTGTCGCCTGGCACGATGGCCCCATGGGGAACGCGGTGCTGCAGTCGATTCATGTCCATCCGGTCAAGGCGTTCCGGGGTCTTGCGCCCCGGCAGGCCGTCGTGGAGCCCTGGGGGCTGGCCGGAGACCGACGCTGGGTGCTGATCGACGACGGGGGAAAGGTCGTCACGCAACGCCAGCAACCGCGCCTCGCGCTGGCCGCCGCCGAGCTCGTGCCCGGCGGCATCCGGCTGTCCGCACCCGGACTGGACCCACTGACCGTGGCCGTCCCCGAGCCGGTCGGCACGCTCACGCTGCAGATCTTCCGCGACAAGGTGGAGGGTGTCCTCGCCGACGCCGCGGCGCACGCCTGGTGCAGTGAGTTCGTCGGTGCCGACGTCCGCCTCGTCCACATGGACGACCCCGCCGTACGCCGGCCCGTCGATCCGGACTACGCGCTGCCCGGCGAGACGGTCTCGTTCGCCGACGGCTACCCGCTGCTCCTCACCTCTGCAGCCTCCCTCGACGCCCTCAACGCGCTGATCGCGCAGAACGGACTCGCCGACGAGGGCCCGCTGCCGATGAACCGGTTCCGGCCGAACGTGGTCGTCGCCGGCGCCGTGCCCTGGGCCGAGGACGCCTGGCGGCGCATCGCCATCGGCGAGGTGACCTTCCGCGTCGCCAAGATGTGCGGGCGGTGCGTCGTCACCACGACCGACCAGTCCACCGCCGAGCGCGGCCGGGAACCCCTGCACACCCTCGTACGGCACCGCCGCATCGGCGGCAAGCTGGTCTTCGGACAGAACCTCGTACCTCAGTCCGTGGGCACGATCAGGGTCGGGGACCCGGTCCGGATCATCGAATGAGTGACAGTCGCCGCGAACCGCAGCCGTGCGGGAACCCCGGGCCGGGACCTGCGCGTTGAGCCATCGTGAGAAGTTCATGAGAGGCCCCGGGCACAGGTGATTTCGCTCTCTCTTTGACCGGGCCCGCGGGTGAACGGCTCCATCGGGGGTTATCACGGAGCGGGAAGGGGGTGCGGGACGTGCGAGCTATCGGCGGGCTCTGGCGCTGGCGGCACAATCCGCTGCGCCGCACGACCGATCTGGTCGAGGCCTGGGTGGCCCTGGGCGCCCTGCTGGCCATCCTCCTCGTCGCACCCGTGATCGGCTCCCTCGTCGGCTCCCTCGCGCAGGACTCCATGCAGCGGTCCGTCCGGGAGCAGCGCCAGTCCCGTCATCTCGTGACGGCCACCGTCGTCCGCGAGTTGGAGCGCTCCCCCCTGGACCTCGACGCCGAGACCGCCTCGCGGGAGACCCGCACCCGCGTGCTCGCGCACTGGACCGCACCGGACGGCACCGACCACCGGGCACCGGTCATGACGCACCTCAGCACCCCCGAGCCCGGCGAACACTTCACGATATGGACCGACGGGCACGGCCGTACCGCGGCCCGCCCGTTGGACCCGGCCACGGCGACGACACACGCCGTCCTCGCCGGGTTCGGTGCGGCCGTGCTCACCGCGGGCCTCGTCGAGGGAGCCAGACGGATGATCGTCTGGCACATGGTCCGTCGCCGGTACGCCCGTTGGGACCAGGCCTGGGACCGGGCGGGCCCCGACTGGGGCAGGACCGGCACCGGCAGCTGACGGCCTTCCGGCTCCGGTCAACCCACCGTCCGTGCGCACGCTACGGTGGACCGGCCGAACTTCGGCATCAACCCGCGTGCGAGCGAGCCGTAGGGGCTGTGACGCCCCGAAGGCGAACGAGCCATCAGTACGACCGAGGTGGGGGCACAGCAACGCCATGGCACAGGGCACGGTCCAGGTGACGCACACCGGTACATCGCGGTGGCGGCGCCGCACGGGTGAGTACGCATCGCTCGCCGCCGCCCTGGAGGCCGCGGCCGACGGTGACGTGCTCACCATCGCCCCCGGGACCTACCGGGAGAACCTCGTCGTGCAGCGGGCGGTGACCCTGCGCGGACCCGAGGGCTCGCCCGGCTCCGTGCGCATCGCACCCGTCGACGGGGTGCCGCTGACCGTGCGCGCCTCGGCGGTGGTGCAGGACCTGCACGTGGAGGGGCAGGACGCGGCCGCGCCCGCGCTGCTCGTCGAGGAGGGCACGCCGCAGCTGACCGACGTGCGGGTCGTCACCCGGTCCGCCGCCGGGATCGAGGTACGCGGCAGCGCACGCCCGACCGTGCGGCGGTGCACCGTCGACAATCCGGCGGGCATCGGCATCGCCGTCGTCGACGGCGGGGGCGGGGTGTTCGAGAACTGCGAGGTCGTCGCGGCCGGACAGGCCGGCGTCGCGGTGCGCGGCGGCGCCCGTCCGCGCCTGGAGCGCTGCCGGGTGCACCACGCCTCGGGTTCGGGTCTGACCGCGACCGGTGAGAACTCCGGGCTGGAGGCGGTGGGTTGCGAGGTGTACGAGGTCCGTGGCAGCGGCGTGCAGATCACCGGCCGGGCCACCGCGCACCTCACCGACTGCGATGTGCACCGCACCACCGCGGACGGCGTCACCCTCGACACCGACGCCGTGCTCACCCTCGCCGACTGCCGAATCCACGACATCCCCGAGAACGCGGTCGACCTGCGCTCCCGCTCCGTCCTCACGATGGCCCGTACCAGCGTGCGGCAGTTCGGCCGCAACGGCCTGTCGGTGTGGGACCCGGGCACACGCGTCGACGCCAACCAGTGCGAGATCTTCGACAGCACCGGCGACTACCCGGCCGTGTGGGTCAGCGACGGTGCGACGGTGGTGCTCGACTCCTGCCGGGTGCACGACGTGCCGGATGCGCTGTTCGTACTCGACCGCGGCTCCCGTGCGGACGTCGTCGACAGCGACCTGTCCCAGGTGCGCAACACCGCGGTGTCCGTCAGCGACGGTGCGACGGCACAGCTCGACGACTGCCGCATCAAGGACGCCGCGACCGGCGCATGGTTCCGTGACCACGGCAGCGGCGGCACCCTCAGCAACTGCACGGTGGCCGACACCCAGACCGGCGTGATCGTGACCAAGGGCGCCGACCCCACCATCGAGCGGTGCACGGTCGACTCCCCCGCGGAAGCGGGCTTCTATGTGTCGGCGGGCGGCCGCGGAAGCTTCCTGAACTGCCGCGTGCGGGGCAGCGGTGGCTACGGCTTCCATGTGATCGACGGGTGCCGTACGACGCTCAGGAAGTGCCGTACGGAGCGCTGCGCACGCGGGGGTTACGAGTTCGCGGACCCCGGTCCCGACGCCGGGTCCGGTGCGGGACCGGTCGTGGAGGACTGCACCAGCGACGAGAGCGCGAGCCTGCGCACGCCCGCTTCCCCGGAACCCGTCGTCCAGACGGCGAGTGGGTCGACGTCCCTGCTCGGCGCGATCCCCGGGCAGCGCACCACCGAGCAGGAGCCGCTCGTGGCGGCCACGCGGCCGCAGCAGTCGGCCCGGACCTCGAAGGCCGTGCTCGGTGAACTCGACGCGCTGGTGGGCCTGGAGAGCGTCAAGCGCGAGGTGCGGGCCCTCACCGACATGATCGAGGTGGGCCGGCGCCGGCAGCAGGCGGGCCTCAAGGCGGCGTCGGTCAAGCGGCACCTGGTCTTCACGGGTTCCCCCGGCACCGGCAAGACCACGGTCGCGCGGCTGTACGGCGAGATCCTCGCCTCGCTCGGCGTCCTGGACAAGGGTCACCTGGTCGAGGTGTCCCGCGTGGACCTGGTGGGCGAGCACATCGGTTCCACCGCCATCCGCACGCAGGAGGCGTTCGAACGGGCCCGTGGCGGCGTGCTGTTCATCGACGAGGCGTACGCGCTGTCGCCGGAGGACGCGGGCCGTGACTTCGGCAAGGAGGCCATCGACACACTCGTGAAGCTGATGGAGGACCACCGGGACGCGGTGGTGGTGATCGTCGCAGGCTACACGGCCGAGATGGAACGGTTCCTGTCCGTCAACCCCGGTGTGGCGTCCCGCTTCTCACGCACCATCACCTTCAGCGACTACGCCCCCGACGAGCTGCTGCGGATCGTGGAGCAGCAGGCGGACGAGCACGAGTACCGGCTGGCGCCGGGTGCGGCGGAGGCCGTACTGAAGTACTTCACCGCGATCCCGAAGGGCCCCGCCTTCGGCAACGGCCGCACCGCCCGGCAGACCTTCGAGGCGATGGTGGAGCGCCATGCGAGCCGGGTCGCCCAGCTCGACGAACCGAGCACGGACGACCTGACCCTGCTGTACGCGGAGGATCTGCCGGAACTGCTGTGACCGCCGGGCACACCGCCTAGGAGCCGGCCTCCGGGCGCTGCGCCGGCACCTCCGGGCGCAGTCGGGCCAGCAGGCGAGCGCGTTCGGCGCCGAAGGCCGGGTCCGCCTGGTATTCGGAGTGGCCGAGGACGGGGGCGGGCAGCGGGTGAAGGTCGGTGCGGCCGTGGGCCAGCGGGTCCTGCAACGGCTCGCGGTCGACCTCGGGTTCGCTGTCGTCGGGCAGCCGGACGGGGCCGCCGATCGGGTCGGTGAGCCGGTACAGGTTGGCCCAGCAGTCGACGTCGTGGTGCAGGGCGGTGAGCGCGGCCGGGCCGAAGTGGGCAGGGAACCAGCGGCCGTACAGGCGCTCCAGCGGAGAGCCGTACGTCAGCAGGGCGACCCGCTTGCGCACGGTCGGGGTCAGCTGCCAGGCCGCCGCGGCGGCGAGGACGCTGCCCTGGGAGTGGCCGGAGATCACCAGGCGTCCGCCCGTGGTGCGCGTCCAGGTGGTGATCCGCCAGGTCAGGTCGGGCACGGCCCGCTCGGCGTAGCAGGGCGGGGCGAAGGGGTGCGCGGCGCGCGGCCAGAAGGTGCCGACGTCCCAGAGGATGCCGATGGTGCGCCGGGCGGAGGCGTCCTTGTAGGCGCGCCGGCCCCAGGTGACGAAGAGGATGAAGCCGAGCCCGATCAGCCAGGAGCCGAGGGCCTGGGCGGTCTCCGCGGCACCGTGGACGAAGGGGTGCGTGTGCTCGGCAGCCTGGCTCGGGGTCTGCTCCGTGGCCATGGCACCGACCAGAGCCCCGGTGCCCAGGAGCAGGCCGACGGTGGAGATCGCGGCGACGAAGAGGGGCCCGCGGTCGGTGAGCGTGGCCATGGCGCGGGTGCGCGCGATCCGGCGGGTGCGTTCAGGGTCCTTGGACTCCCCCGGATAGGTGCGTTCCACCACGGCGCGCTCCGCGCGGGCCAGCCCCAGCGTGCGCCACGCCTGCCAGCCGCACAGGACGAGCAGGACCACCAGCAGGGGCGGGATCGCGGACGCCTGCCAGGTCAGCAGGACCGGCGCACCGGGGATGGCGGCCCGGGTGCCGTCCAGCCAGTCGGCCACCCGCTGGGACACGCCGCCGGACATCACGGCGCCGAGGGCGCAGGCCAGCATCGCGACGGCGGGCCCGGCCAGGCCGCGCATCGCGGCACGCGGGTCGGGATCGCTGCGGTGGAGGAGGTGGGCGACCACGCCGAGGACGATCACCAGCAGGCCCTGCACGAGGACGATGCCGCCGAAGGTCGCGTCGCCCGGCAGCCGCCCGTCCGATGTCCACTCGGGGCGCTCCCACCCGGCATAGAGCAGGGTGAGGGCGAACAGGACGAGGGCGCCGAGCGGGAGGTGTCGTACGAGGGGCGCGTCGAGTCCCCGGTCGAGGTGCTGCTCGCTGCGGCCCCGTCGGCAGACCGCCCACACGACGAGGGCCGCCCCGGTCACCAGTGCCGCCTCCAGCAGCCATCCCAGCGTCTCCAGGACGGCCGGTCCGCCGGGTTCGCGGTCGTGCCGGGCGGCAGCGCCGGCGACCGCGGCGGCCACCGTGAGCAGGCCCGCGGCGGTGTGCGCGCCGCGCAGCCGGGCGACCAGGCGCCGGCCGTACCAGAAGCCGGGGCGGGCCAGTGAGGTGCGGCCGGTGTCCTCGTCGTCCTCGGGGGTGCGCGACAGCGGCTGCTCGGACTCGTACGCGGCCCAGGTCCGCAGGGAGAGGTACCACAGCAGGCCGACCAGGGCGGCGGGCACCAGGGACGCCAGGGCGAGCCTGCGGCCCGGTGGGCTCCACCAGCCGCCGTCGGACTCCGTGGGCGACAGGAAGCCCAGCCAGGAATGCCGCTCGGCGCAGGCGGGCGTGCCCGCGCACTGCCAGGCGGTCAGGTCCAGGGCGACCTCGCAGACGGCCGCGACGAGCAGCACCGTCAGGGTCAGTCCCACAAGGCGGACCAGCAGCCCGTAGAGCCGCACCGTCCGGACGCGGCCCCGCGCGGTCGGGCGCATCCAGTGCGCGAGGTTGGCCACCATGAACGGCAGTAACAGCAGCCACAGGGCGCGGGCGCTGTTGCCGGAGGTGAGGTTGGACCAGACGTACGCCTCGGGCACCGGCCGCCCGGCGGCATGGCCGGCCCGTTCGTCCGGCTCGGCGGTGTCGGCGCGGGTCTCGGCCTCGACGTCGTCGGCGCGCCGGAAGACGGCCGCGGTGTCGTCGCCGGAGATCCGCACCGTGCGCGGGTCGTCCAGCATGTGCTCGGGTGTGGCGCCGCCCACCCCGTGGACCAGCAGTTCCAGGGCGGCACCGGCATGATCGGGCCGCTCGGCGGGCCCGGCCGCCCCGTCGCTCCACGCACGTTCCTGCGCACGTTCCACTTCTTGCACTTCCCCCGAGACGTGCCGTTGGCATCTGTCGGTGCGGGCTCAAGGATCTCCGCTGGACGCCCCGCCCACACCTCTCGTCACCGAATCTCCCCGATCCGTGTGACAGACAGGCAAGGATGGCAAAGGATAAAGGGATAAGGCCCCAAGTGGCATGTTCGCGTCGGGGCAGCCGGTGACGCGTCCCGGGCCGACCCGTGCGAATATGGGACGCCAACGCACTGGGGCCGGGAGAATGTCCTTGTCGGAGCGGGTGCGAGGGCATGTCGGACGGGCTTGAGGAAAGGACCGGAGCGTACGTGAGTGAGAATCAGAACCTCCTCGCGGAGCAGCGGCGCGCCCTGATCCTGGACGAGGTGCGCCGCCGCGGCGGCGTCCGCGTCAACGAGCTGACCCGCAAGCTCGGCGTGTCGGACATGACGGTCCGCCGCGATCTCGACGCGCTGGCCCGCCAGGGCGTTCTGGAGAAGGTCCACGGCGGCGCGGTCCCGGTGGCGGAGGCGAGCACGCACGAGCCGGGCTTCGAGGCCAAGTCGGGTCTGGAGCTCACCGCCAAGGAGGACATCGCCAAGGCCGCGGCGCAGCTGGTCGCGCCGGGCTCGGCGATCGCGCTGTCGGGCGGTACGACGACGTATGCGCTGGCGCACCACCTGATCGAGGTGCCCGACCTCACCGTCGTCACCAACTCGGTGCGGGTCGCCGACGTCTTCCACGCGGCGCAGCGCTCCTCGGGCCAGCGCCAGGGCGCGGCCACGGTGGTGCTGACGGGCGGCGTGCGCACCCCGTCCGACTCGCTGGTGGGGCCGGTGGCCGACCAGGCGATCGCGACGCTCCACTTCGACGTGCTGTTCCTCGGAGTGCACGGGATATCGACGGAGGCCGGCCTGTCGACGCCGAACCTCGCGGAGGCGGAGACCAACCGGCGCCTGGTGCAGTCGGCGCGGCGGGTCGTGGTGGTCGCCGACCACACCAAGTGGGGCACGGTGGGCCTGAGTTCCTTCGCCACGCTGGAGCAGGTCGACACGCTGGTCACCGACTCGGGGCTGCCCGCCGATGCCCGGGCGGAGATCTCCGAGCATCTGCGGCACCTGGTGGTGGCGGGCGAGGAGGAGGACGCGGAAGACCTCTGACCGCGTCGGCGGCGCAGACATCTGACGGGCCGCCAGCTATGGTGGGCTGCCCCGTCCCTGCCCGCCGTACAGGGGGTTTCCGCATGGCTCGCCGTCTGCGTCCGGTGGAGGTCGACTTCGTCCGGGCCGCGCCCGTACGGCTGGTCTTCGCCCGCGAGATCACCGCTCCCCCTCAGACGGTCTTCCGTGCGCTCGCCGAGGACGTGCCCGGCTGGACGCAGTGGTTCTCGGCGGTGACGCTGGCCCGGCCCACCGACGACGGCGCCGGACGGGAGATCCGGCTCAAGGGCGGTACTCGGTTCGCGGAGACGATCCTGGTGGCCAAGGAGCCCGAGGTGTACGCGTACCGCGTCGACGAGACCAACACGCCGGGGGCCCGTGCGCTCGTCGAGGAGTGGCGGCTCACGCCGGCCGGTGCCGGCACGCGCGTGCAGTGGACGTTCGCCGCCGACGGGACGCCGGTGTTCCGCCTCGTGCTCAGGCTGGCGCGGGCGGGCCTGGGGCGCGCGTTCAAGGACGCCGTGACGGCGCTGGACCGGCGGCTCGCACGGTGAGCGCTCAGTCCGGCCAGAGGCCCGTGGCGAGCAGTGTCCCGATCGCCGCCGTGTACGGCGTGATGTCCAGGTCCTGCTCGGCGAGCCAGGTGTCCGAGTAGTACTTGTCCAGGTAGCGGTCCCCGGGGTCGCACAGCAAGGTGACCACGCTGCCCGTACGCCCGTCCGCCACCATCTCGGCGACGATCTTCAGGGCGCTCCACAGACCGGTGCCGGTCGAGCCGCCCGCCTTGCGGCCGATGGCCTGCTCCAGGGCGCGCACGGCGGCAACGCCGGCCGCGTCGGGCACCTTCATCATCCGGTCGATGGCGCCGGGCACGAAGCTCGGTTCCATACGTGGCCGGCCGATGCCCTCGATGCGTGAGCCGCAGTCGCAGGTGACGTCCGGATCGCCGGTGGTCCAGCCCTCGAAGAAGCAGGAGTTCTCCGGGTCGGCGACGCACACACGCGTGTCGTACTGCATGTAGTGGACGTAGCGCGCGATGGTCGCCGAGGTGCCGCCGGTGCCGGCCGTGGCGACGATCCACGCGGGTTCCGGGAACCGCTCCAACTCCAGCTGACGGAAGATGGATTCGGCGATGTTGTTGTTGCCGCGCCAGTCCGTGGCCCGTTCCGCGTAGGTGAACTGGTCCATGTAGTGGCCGCCCGTGTCGGCCGCGAGGCGGGCGGACTCCTCGTACATCGTGCGCGGGTCGTCCACGAAATGGCACTGCCCGCCGTGGAACTCGATCAGGCGGCACTTCTCGGCGCTCGTCGTGCGGGGCATGACGGCGATGAAGGGCACGCCGATCAGCTTCGCGAAGTACGCCTCGGAGACCGCCGTGGAGCCGCTGGAGGCCTCGATCACCGGGCGGCCCGGCCGGATCCAGCCATTGCACAGGCCGTAGAGGAAGAGCGAGCGGGCGAGCCGGTGCTTCAGGCTTCCGGTGGGATGGGTCGACTCGTCCTTGAGGTACAAGTCGATGCCCCAGTGGTCCGGCAGCGGGAAACGGAGGAGGTGGGTGTCGGCAGAACGGTTGGCGTCGGCCTGCACCTTGCGGACGGCCTCTTTCAGCCAGCCGCGGTAGACGGTGTCGCTGTGGTCGACGTCGAGGGTGGCGCCGGTCCTGATCTGCTGGGGGGTGGTCACGGCGGGGCTCCTTGGGCTGCGCGCCGACGGCGGGTGGCGCGGCCGGTACACCGATCATAAACAGGCTTCCGCGCGCTTCTCACCTGCATAAACGCATCTTTGAGCAGCTCAAAGACGACCCTGGGGACGCGGTGGACCGTTGCGTGCCACCCCCGGCGGAAGCCCTCGGGGGCGCATTCGCGCGAGTGCTCCGGGTGGCCTATGCCCGGGTGACGTGCGCACTGGTGCGCGTCTTCGGTGACGGGCAGACTGCACCGCGCGGGACGAAAACGCCGGACGGGAAGCCACGCGCGACGAGGGGGCAGGAGGGTATGGCGGAGCCGGAGTTCACGGCCAGGGGGGTGCGGATCGGTAAGGGCCTGCGCTCCCTCACCCGGGCCGGGCAGGTCCGGATCAGCGACGGCAGGCTGGAGTTGCTCACCAGTTACGGAAGCGAGATCGACAGCGCACCGGTGCAGGCGGTGCGGGCGTCGAAGCCCTGGTTCGCCTCCGGGGCACGCGCGCTGGCCGACCTCAACGGCAAGCGCTACTCGCTGACGTTGGGCGAGCACGACCCCGCACCGGGCGAGCCGGGACCGCCCGCGTCACGCCGCTTCATCGAGGCCGTACGCAGGGCGGCACGCCGTGACGGCTGAGCGCCGCCGGGGCGGGGCGGCCCGGCGGGGGTGGCGGGTGGCCGAGCCGCGGCGGCGCCGGGTGAGCGAGGCGAGGGGGCGCGGGGTGGCCGAGCCGCGGTGGCCCGCGGTGGCCGACCGACGGCGGGCCGTGGTGGCCCCACAGACGTGAGCCGTGACAGCCATGCCCACCTGAGTCGTGCAGGCCACGTCGACGTGAGCCGTGCAGGCCGCTCGGACGAGCCATGGCCGCCGCGCAGCCGCGAGTTGCGCGGCTGGACCCCCTGCGTCACTCTGGTCTCACGTCACTCTGGGTTTACCGGCGATAACGCTGCGAACCAGCCGCCGGTCACGACAGCAGGCGGCAGTTTCACGCAGGCGCGCTGCTGGATCCGAACTCCGTGTTCTTCCGGACCTCACGTCGGGGAGTCGCAGCCGTGATCAGTCACCCACGCAGGCACTGCACGGTGGAGCTCCAAGCCCTGCCGTCGCGGATCGGCCAGGTCCGCAGAATCGTATCTGCGCAGTTGCGCTACTGGCATCTGGATGCCCTGATAGACCGAGCGGCGCTCGGTGTGACCGAACTGCTCTCGAACGTCCACCGGCATGCCCAACCCGACAAGACCTGCACCGTGGAGATCGAGCTGCTGCTCGACCGGCTCATGGTGTCGGTGCGCGACCGCGACCCCCGCCTCCCGGTGGTGGCGGACGCGGATCCGCTGGCCACCTGCGGGCGCGGTCTCGCGATGGTGGCGGCGATGAGCGAGAGCTGGGGGGTGCGGCCCGACGGTGACCAGGGCAAGGTCGTCTGGTTCACGCTGCCGACGGCCTCGCCCGCGGTGAAGGCACCCCCACGCCCGGCCCGCCGCACGGCCACGGAGCCCGCCCCCAGGTTCGCGGAGGTCGAACCCGTCGGCCGTACGCCCGAACACGCTCCCGCCCGGTCGGCCGTTGTCGGCTGACCGGGCGGTGCGAGGGCCTCGGCGAAGTCACCGCAGGTCCGAGGCCCGTCACTCCGCCGCGATGGCGCGCAGCACGTCCAGGCGGGCCGCACGCCGGGCCGGCCGCAGGCCCGCGAGAGCCCCGGCCGCGAGGCCCACCAGCGCCACCACCGCGAGCTGCACGGGTGGCATCGCGAAGGCGAAGGCGCTGTCGCTCGCACCGTCGGAGGCCTCCACCAGCACCCAGCCGAGGAAGGCGCCGAGGCCGAGACCGCCGGCCGTGCCGAAGGCGGCGACCAGGACGGACTCCCAGCGGACCATGGCCCGCAACTGGGGACGCGTCTGGCCGACGGCCCGCAGCAGGCCCAGTTCACGGGTGCGTTCGTGGATCGCCAGCGTCAGCGTGTTCGCGATGCCGAGGAGGGCGATGAGCACCGCGAGGGCGAGCAGCGCGTAGACGAGGGTGAGCATCATGTCGATGCCGCCGGCCGACGACTGTGCGTACTCGTCGCGGGTCTGCACGTCGGGGTTGCCGTACCGGGCCGCGACCCTCTCCACCGCCGCCTTGCCCGCGTCGGTGCTCACGCCGTCCTTGAAGGAGACCGCGACGAGCGTGTCGGAATCCTGGACGCGGTGCGGTGCCCAGGCGGCGCGGGTGATGACGTAGTCCCCCGCGAGTTCGGACTGCCCGTACACCGCGCGGACGGTGAAGGTCTCGCTCCGGCCGTCGGTGAAGGTGAGCCGGGCCGTGTCGCCGGTGGTGAGGCCCTGTTTGCCGGCCTCCTTCTCGGTGATCGCGATGCCGTCGGTGCCGAGGTGGCGGAGGGAGCCGTGGACGGTGCCGAGGTCGAAGGTGCGTTCCAGGGCGACCGGGTCGGTGACCGTCAGCGCCCGCCCCTTGCCGTCTACTTCTGCGACCCCTCGGCCCAGTCCGACGGCCGTGTCCACCTCGGGCAGCCGCTGGACCGCGTCGGCGAGGCGCGGGCTCAGGCCGCTGCCGCCCGCGCCGAACGACGGGGTGCTGACGGCCACGTCTCCCGCGAAGGACCTGGCCACGGTCTGGTCCATCGTCGCCTTCAGCGAGGCTCCGAACACCGTGAAGAGGTAGACGACGGCCACGCCGATCATCAGGGCGCTCGCGGTGGTGGCCGTTCGCTTCGGGCTGCGCAGGGCGTTGCGCCGGGCGAGTCCCCCGGTGACGCCGCGCAGTCGGTCGAGGGGGCCGCCGAGGATCCGTACGGCCGTCGTGGAGGCGACCGGGCCGAGTACCACGAAGGCGGCCAGGGCGAGGGTGGCGCCGGTTCCCGCCAGCCAGATGGACGGCGTCAGCAGGACTCCGCTGAGCGTGATGCCGATCGCGAGGGCGATCAGGCCCACGCCGGTGACGGCGCGGGCGCGGGAGGCGCCGGAGGTGTCGACGGCCGTCTCGCGCAGGGCGGCCAGCGGTGCGGTGCGGCCGGCTCGGAGGGCGGGGAGCAGCGCGGAGCCGAGGCAGACCACGACACCGACCGCGAGCGGCAGGGCCATGGAGAGGGTCTTCAGCACCAAGTCGCCCTCGGGGAAGGGGAATCCGATCGCCGGGAACAGTGCCTGGAGGCCGGCCGCGATGCCGATGCCGCCCGCAAGGCCGGCCACCGACGCGGTGACGGCCACGGCGGTCGCCTCGACGAGGGTCGACGCGGTGACCTGGCGGCGGGAGGCGCCGAGGGCGCGCAACAGGGCGTTCTCGCGAGTGCGTTGGGCCACGACGATCGCGAAGGTGTTGTGGATGGAGAAGGTCGCCACCAGGAGGGCCACGCCGGAGAAGACCAGGAGGAAGGTGGTGAAGATGGTCAGGAACTGACTGGAGATCATGTCGGTGTTCTCCTCGGCCGACTCCTGACCGGTGATGGCCTCGACCCCCTTGGGCAACACGGACGTCAGTTCGTCGACCAGTTCCTGCTGGCTGGTGCCGGGGCCGGCCCGCACCTGGATGCTCGCCGTCTCGCCCGGCCCGGCCGTGAGGTACTTCTCGGCGTCGGCCTGGGTCATGCCGGTGAAGGTCACCTGGGCCATGCCGTCCTCGCCGCCGAAGGTCGCGAGGCCGACGATGGTCACCTTGATCGGGTCGGGCGTACGCAGGGTCGCGGTGTCGCCGATCTCCAGGTCGCCGCGTTCGGCGGTCCCCCTGTTGACGACTACCTCGCCCGACTTCTCCGGGGCGCGGCCTTCGGCCAGGCGGTAGGGGTTGAGCTCGGGGTCGGCGATCCAGTTGCCGGCGAGGGTGGGCGGGCCCTGGCCGCCGATCGGGTCGCCGTTCTTGCCGACGAGCTGGCCGGCGCCCTGGATGTTGGGCGCGGCGGCCGCGACGCCCGGGGCCTGCTCGATCGTGCGCACCAGGGCCGTGTCGACCGGCTCGCGCACGCCCTCGCTCTCGCCGGGCGTGGTGATGGCGTCGGCGCTGCGGACGACGGCGTCCGTGCCGCTGGTCGCGTTGCCGAACATCGTGTCGAAGCTGGCGCGCAACGTGTCGCCCATGACGAGGGTTCCGGCCAGAAACGCCACGCCCAGGAACACCGCGAGGAACGTACCGGCGAAGCGTCGCTTGTGGGCGCGCAGGGAGGACACGCTCAGGCGGACGGATGCGTTCATGACGGCACCTCGAAGGCTTTCATGCGGTCCAGGACCTTGTCGGCGGTCGGGGATTCCATACGGTCGACCAGGCGTCCGTCCGCGAGGAAGACGACCTCGTCGGCGTGGGCGGCGGCCACCGGGTCGTGGGTGACCATGACGACCGTGCGGGCCGTCTGGCGCACCGCGCGGCCGAGCAGGCCGAGGACCTCCTCGCCGGAGCGGGAGTCGAGGTTGCCGGTGGGCTCGTCGGCGAAGACGACGTCCGGCTGTCCGGCGAAGGCCCGGGCCACGGCGACTCGCTGCTGCTGGCCGCCGGAGAGTTCGGAGGGGCGGTGGTGGAGCCGGTCGCGCAGGCCGACCACGTCGATCAGCGCGTCGATCCACTCCCGGTCGCCCTTGCCGCCCGCGAGGTCCAGCGGCAGCGTGATGTTCTCCGCGACGGTCAGCGTCGGTACCAGATTGAAGGCCTGGAAGACGAAGCCGACGCGGTCGCGGCGCAGGAGGGTGAGGCGGCGGTCGTCGAGGCTGCTCAGCTCGGTGTCGCCGATGTGGGCGGTGCCCGAGGTGAGCGTGTCGAGGCCGGCCGCGCAGTGCATCAGGGTGGACTTGCCGGAGCCCGAGGGCCCCATGATCGCGGTGAAGCGGCCGACCGGAAAGTCGACGCTCACCCCGTCCAGGGCCCTCACGCTGGTGTCGCCGACGCCGTACACCTTCACGGCGTCGACGACGCGGGCGGCCGTCGGCGTGGTCGTGACGGTCGTGGTCGTCATGCCGCACCGCCCTTGCCCGCACGGCCGAACTGCTCGTCCAGGACGGACAGTCGACGCCAGTACTCGTCCTCGTCGATCTCGCCGGAGGCGAAGCGGTGGCCGAGCACGGTGATGGGTGAGTTGTCGTCGGCGGCCGGCCGCCAGGGGCCGCGGCGTCCGCGCCACACCGTGCGGCGCAGCAGCGTGATGCCGCCGATCACGACGGCCGCCCAGATCAGCGGGAAGAGGAGGATCCACGGGCCGGGGCCGCCGTCGGCGAAGTGAGCCAGGGTCTGCATCTCGAGTCATCTCCCGAGTCGGTTCGGTTGGGTCGTTCGGTGATGCTTCGAGGCTCGCGCCGGAGGGGGGTCCGGGTCGTCGTACGACCAGCGGCAGTGCGCATACCTCGCGGGGAGTAGACGAGGCCGGATCCGCTGCTCCGGAAGGGCTCGGCCAGGACTCGACGTCTGTAACTACTAGTATGTACAGTGAGGGCATGAGCGCATCGGACACCTCGGACCGACTGATCGAGTCCACCCGCGAACTGCTGTGGGAGCGCGGCTATGTGGGCACCAGCCCCAAGGCGATCCTGGAGCGCTCGGGCGCCGGGCAGGGCAGCATGTACCACCACTTCAAGGGGAAGCCGGATCTCGCGCTGGCCGCGATCCGCCGTACTGCCGAGGAGATGCGGGCTACCGCCGCGGGAGTACTCGACGGGCCGGGCACGCCGTACGAGCGGATCGAGGCGTATCTACGGCGCGAGCGCGATGTGCTGCGCGGGTGTCCGATCGGGCGGCTGACGATGGACCCGGACGTGGTCGCCAGCGACGAGCTGCGGGCGCCCGTCGACGAGACGCTCGACTGGCTGCGTGAACGCCTCGCCGGGATCGTCGAGGAGGGCAAGGAGCAGGGCCAGTTCGCGCCCGGGCTCGACGGCGAGGCGATCGCGGCAACGATCGTCGCGACCGTCCAGGGCGGCTACGTCCTCGCCCGCGCGTCCGGTTCACCCGCCGCCTTCGACGTGGGCGTCCGGGGTCTGCTGTCCCTTCTCTCACCGCACCAGGAGCGCTAGAAGCACAGAAGCACGTGAAGCACTGGAAGCACTGGAAAGGCGAGCCGATGCACGCGATGCAGTACGAGATCACCATGCCCGCCGACTACGACATGGGGATCATCCGTCGTCGCGTCGCGAACAGGGGGCATCTGCTCGACGACTGGCAGGGGCTGGGCTTCAAGGCGTATCTGATGCGCGAGCGCGGTGTGCACGGATCGCCGGTCAACCAGTACGCGCCGTTCTACCTGTGGAACACCGTCGCGGGCATGAACGCCTTCCTGTGGGGAGGCCCTTTCCAGGGCATCGTCGACGACTTCGGGCGGCCGTCGGTGCGGCAGTGGTCCGGGCTGGCGTACGCGGAGGGCAGCGACGCCCACTCCCCCGCGCGGGTGGCGGTGCGGAGGCGCCAACAGGTGCCGGACGACGGGCTGTTGGCCGAGGCCATGGCGGAGGCAGCGCGGGAGACCGAGCGGCTGGCCGACGAGGACGGAGCGGTGCTCGCGGCGGCCGCCGTGGACACGAGCCGTTGGGAGCTGATCCACTTCTCCCTCTGGGGGAACGACACCCCCAAGGCCGACGGCGACGTGTACGAGGTGCTGCACATGTCCGCGCCCGGGCGGGACCGGTTGCCGGGCTGACAAGGAAGGGCGCACACATGGCACTGGAGATGCGCGATCGCTGTGAGCGCTGCGTGACGGCGGCGCTGCCGCTCGACGCACCTGCCCGCATCTGCTCGTACGAGTGCACCTTCTGTGTGCCGTGCAGCGAGGCGATGCGGGACATCTGTCCCAACTGCGGTGGCGAGCTGGTCCCCAGACCTCGCCGTTCATGACGTCCGTGACAAGGAGACCGACAGACATGCCCTTCATTCGCATCGACGCACTGGGAGCCGACCCCGAGCGGCTGGACGCGCTCGGCCGTGCCGTGCACGACGCCCTGGTGGAGGCCATCGGGATCCCGCCCGACGACCGGTTCCAGGTGCTGGTCGGGCACGACGGCACCCGAAGCACGCTCCGCTACGACGCCAACTATCTCGGCATCCACCGGGACGACGGCATCGTGTACGTCACGATCACCCTGCGCTCCGGGCGGAGCCCCGAGCAGAAGCAGGCGCTGTACCGACGGATCGCCGAACTCGCCCACGCCTACGCGGGGACCGAGCCACGGAACGTGTTCGTCAACCTGATCGAGAACGAGCCCATCAACTGGTCGTTCGGCGAGGGAGTGGCGCAGTACGCCGATTCCCCCGCCCCCGTCGATTCCCCCACCCTCACCGGACCGCTCTCCTAGGCCACGGCGATGTCCACGGTCGGCCGGAGCTTCGCGGCCGTGGCCAGGGCCTCGTGCACGGGGTGGGTGTCGAAGGCCGTCAACAGGGCCGTGTCCGCCTGGTGTTCGGCGGCCGGGTAGGCGATCTGCTCGTAAGCGGCCTGGAAGCGGGGGCCCCAGCGGCGCGCGCCGAGGCGGGCCGTGCGGGAGCAGTTGTCGACCATGTGGGCCACGTCCCGGGCGTGCATGTAGGGCAACAGTGAGTCGACGGCCTCGATGACCGACTCGTTGACGATCTCCGACCAGGGATGGCCGCGCTCGGCGAACTCGTCGATCTGGGCTGTCATCGTGGCCACGAACACCCCGGCGGGGAACGGGTCGACAGGCAGCTCGTGTTCGGCCCGCCGGGCGTGCACCCGGTCGCTGACGGCCCACATCGGTGAGCCGCCGATCCTGCTCATCGGGCGTGCGCCGAGCCGCCGTTCGGCCAGGATCGCACTGCGCAGCTCGGTGCCGTCGGCGACCTCGTCATAGATCTCGGCGACGATCTCGCGGGCGGGCCCGTACGTCGCCGTGTACGCCCGGTCGAAGACGGCCCGGCCGTCGGAATCCAGGCCCGCACGCACGGCGCGCAGTCCCGCGCGGGAGATCGTCCGGGCGATCGGGCCGGTGACGTTCTCACAGGAGCGCTCGTACGCCGTCACCTCGTCGTCCCCGGCGAGCCGGTGGCGGGCGTACAGGCTCTCGACGATGCCGTGGACGGCGCCGAGCAGGATGGCGCGCTCGCCGACGATGTCGGAGAGGTACTCGCTGTCGAGCGTGGTCCGGAAGGTGCACGGCGAGCCCAGCGCCACCGACCAGCCGAGCGCGAGGTCCGTGGCCCGGCCGTCGGGGTCGGCGTGCACGGCGAAACTGCTGTTGATCCCAGCGCCGTTGATCTCGGCGCCCTGCTCGTAGAGCCTGCGCACGGAGTCGCCCATCCCCTTGGGGCACACGGCGATCACCCCGTGCCCCGGCGGGAACTCGCCGCCCGTCTCCCGCAGATGGCCGAGCAGGAAGCCGTGCGAGAGGCCGATGACGGCGCCGGGCTTCAGGGCCGCGAAGATCTCCCGGTGGTGGGCGGCGAGCGCGGCGTCGGCGATCAGCAGGATCACCAGGTCGCTGGCGGCGGCGACGGCGAGCCAGTCGCCCAGCGTGCCGTCCTCCTCGGTGAAGCCGTGGGCGCGGGCGTCGTCGGCCGAGCGGGAGCCCGGGCGCAGTCCGACGGCCACCCGGATGTCGGTGCCGACGAGGGAGTCGCGCAGGTTGCGGGCCTGGGCGCGGCCCTGCGGGCCCCAGCCGATCACGCCGATGCGGCGGACGCCGACGAAGGCCTGCGGCAGCAGCGGGAAGAGGTGCCGGCCGCCGCGCAGGACGGTCTCCGTGCCGCCGGGCACGTCCATGGTTTCGAGGGGGAAGACGCGGGAGGTGTATGTGGTCGGGGTCATGCCCGAGTTGTAGGCTCCGCGCGAGTGTTGCGGCAAGCGCAACATACGCAGCGGGCTGTTGCGCAAAATGAAATGGTGAGGTCGAGGAGTGCGGGAGGACCATCGGGAGTTGCGGCTCTTCCTCCATCTGGCGCAGACGCTGAACTTCGGGCGGACGAGCCTGGACTGCCACGTCAGTCCGGCGACGCTGACGCGGACAGTGCAGCGGCTGGAGGCGGATCTCGGGCACCGGCTGTTCGACCGGGGCCCGCGCGGGGTGTCACTGACGGCGGAGGGACATCGCTTCCGTGAGTACGCCGTCCGGGCCCTGGAGCTGTGGCGTGCCTACCGCGAGGAGCATCCCGATCCGGCCGAACTCACCGGTCGACTCGCCGTGTTCGCCACGGTGACCGCCTGCCAGGCGCTGCTGCCGGACCTGCTGGCCGCGTTCCGCACCGCGCACCCGCAGGTACGGCTCGATCTGCGCACCGGGGACGCCGCCGCGGCGCTGGCGCGGCTCGACGAGGGCGAGGTGGACGTGGCCGTCGCCGGGGTTCCGGCACGGCTGCCGGAGCCACTGGTGAGCCGGACGGTCGCGGTCACCGGGCTCGTCTTCGTCACTGCACGCGACCGGCCGGACCCCCAGCTGGACGGCCCCTTCGTGCTGCCGCACCGCGGGCTGGTCCGCGACGCGGCCGACCGCTGGTTCCGCGCCCGCGGCCGCAGGCCGGAGGTGTCCTGCGAGCCGGACGGCCACGAAGGGCTGCTGGCGCTCGTAGCCCTGGGCTGCGGCACCGGCGTGGTTCCCCGTCTCGTGCTGGAGCACAGCGCGGTGCGCGACCGGCTGACGGAGGTGCCGGCCGATCCGCGGCCGGATCCCTTTCCGATCGGGTTGTGCGTGCGTCGGGCAGACCTGCGACGGCCCGCGGTGGCGGCGCTGTGGAGTCTGACGGGCGGGGCGGTCGCTTGATGGATCAGCAACCTTTATTGACCGATCGTTCTCGTATCGACTAGGGTGGCAGGCATGGCCAGGACCAAGGAATTCGATCCGGACGCCGCGCTCCAGTCGGCCCTCGAACTGTTCTGGCAGCGGGGCTACGAGGCGACGTCGATGGCGGATCTCGTCGAGCACCTCGGCATCGGGCGCGCCAGCATCTACGCGACGTACGGCAACAAGCGGGACCTGTACATGAAGGCCCTGGACCGGTATGGCGAGGCACAGAATCCGCTGCTCACGCGGGAGCTGTCACAGCCGGGACCCGCACTGCCGGCCGTGCGGGCGGTGATTCGGAGGTTCGCAGAGGAGGCCGCGGACGAGGTCCGGCGCTCGATGGGCTGCCTTGTCACCAATACGGCAGCCGAGCTGGCCCCGCACGACACCACGGCCGCCCGCCGGGTGGAACTGAGCTGGGGGCACGCCGAAACGCTGCTGCACTCGTCGCTGGTGCGCGCACAGGCGCAGGGCGAGCTGCCGCAGGACCGCGATCCGCGGGCGCTGGCCCGGATGCTGCTGGTCCTGATGCAGGGACTGCGAGTGGTGGGCAAGGCGTCGTCGGACCCGGCGCGGGTGCGGGACGCGGCGGAGCAGGCCTTGGCGCTGCTGGACTGACCAGCGGCGCATGGAGCAGTGACTCTGCTGTGCCGATCCCGGACTCTTCCCTGCCCGAATACTTGACCATTCGGTCTAGAAAGAAGGGCCTCATGACCACGCTCGACGGCGCCCCGGCGCCCGCCAGGCCAGGGCTCGCCGTCCGTCGTTCCTTCGTCCTGCTCGGCTCGCTCCAGGTCATCCTGATCTTCACGCTGGCCGCGATCGCCGTGCCGCTGCCCGGGATCGGGCGTCAATTCGGCCTGGGTCGGAACGAGTTGATCCTGCTCAGCGCAGCGTACGGGTTGACGTTCGCCGGACTGCTGCTGTTCGGGGGGCGGCTCGCGGACCGCTACGGCGGCCGGCAGACGCTGATCGCCGGGCTGCTGCTCTTCGCCGCCGCCTCCGTCGCCGCGCCGCTCGCCCCCGGATACGGCACGCTGCTCGCGGCGCGGTTCGCGCAGGGCGCCGGTGCGGCCCTGGTCGCGCCCGCCGCGATGGCCGTACTGCGCACGCTCTACCCCGAACCCTCCGCGTACCGTCGTGTGATGGCCGCCTGGGGCGGTCTGTCGGTGCTCGGGGCCACCGCCGGGAATCTGCTCGCCGGTGTCATCTCCGCGCTGCTGTCCTGGCGTTGGGCCCTCGCCGTGCCGCCGGTCGTCGCCGCGGTGGCGCTGTCACTGGCGCCCCGGATGCTGCCCGGCGACGACGGGCCGAAACGCAAAGGCGCTCTCGATGTTCCCGGCGCCGTGCTCGCCACGTGCGGCCTGGTCGCGGCCAGTTACGGACTCGTCGTCACCGACGCGTGGTCCTGGGATTCGGCCCGGGTACTGGGCCCGCTGACCGCCGGTGCGGTGCTGCTCGCCGTCTTCGCCGCCGTCGAACGCCGGGCGCGCGACCCGCTGTTGCCGCCGGGCTTCCTGCGGGACGGGCGGCGCGCATTCGGGCTGGCAGCCACCGCGCTCACCGCCGCCGGAACCAGCACCGTGTTCGTGCTGTTCTCGCTGCATCTGCAGGACGGGCGGGGCTGGTCGGCGCTGCGGGCCTCGGCCGCGTTCCTGCCGTTCGCCGCCGCGCTCCTCGTCTCCGGCCGGGCGGCGGGGCGGCTCGTGGGGCGGTACGGGCCGGGCCCCGTCACCGGCGGCGGGCTGACCCTGGCCGCGGCCGGGCTCGGGCTGCTCGCGCTCAGCGGGCTCGACGCCGGGACTCCGTACGCCTACGGGGTGCTGCCCGGTTTTGTACTGCTGCCGGCCGGGGCGGCCGCCTCCTTCGCGAGTGCGGCCGTACTGGCCACCGAGCGGGTGCCGGCCGGGCGGACCGGACTGGCCGGGGGCGTCCACAACACGGCGATGGAGGTCGGGCCGACCGTCGTCTTCGCCGTGCTGCTCGCCGTCGGAGGCGACCGGGCGAGCCTCGCCGTGGCGGCGGGACTGTTCGCCGTGGCCGCGGCGGCGGCTCGCCTCACCGGCCGACGCTGACCTGACCGTCGTACTCACAACTCCCTTCCTTCGAAAGGAAGCCGATCCATGTCCAGCAACCGCTTCTCCGACCGCACCGTCCTCGTCACCGGCGGCGGCTCCGGTATCGGCCGGGCCATCGCCCTCGCGTTCGCCGCCGAAGGGGCCCGGGTCGTCGTGGCCGGGCGCGGCCGTGCGGCGCTCGACGAGACCGTCGCCCTGGTACGGGAGTCCGGCGGGACCGCGTTCGCCGAGGTCGCCGATGTGACGCGGGCCGACGAGGTCGAGGCGCTCGTGCAGGCGGTGGTCGACCGGTTCGGCTCGCTCGATGTCGCCGTGAACAACGCGGGCGTCTTCCGGGGCGGGCCGCTCGCCGAGCTGTCCGAGGAGGACTGGCGGACCGTGCTCGACATCAACGTCACCGGCGTCTTCCTGGCCATGACGGCCGAGATCCGCCGGATGCGTACGCAGCCGGGCGGCGGCTCGATCGTCAACGTCTCGTCGAACCTGGGGCGGTACCGGCAGGTGCCCGGCGCCACCGCCTACTCCGCGACCAAGGCCGCCGTCACCTCCCTCACGCGCGGAACCGCACTGGAGTACATCGCGGAGGGTGTGCGGATCAACGCCGTCAGCCCCGGCGCGTCCGACACGACGATGTCGCTGCGTGCCGGTGAGACCGAGGCCGAGCGTGCCGCACGGATGGCCGCACGGATGAAGGAGGAGTCGCCGCTGGGCCGGGTCTCGACGACAGAGGAGGTGGCCGGGGCCGTGCTGTATCTGGCGTCGGACGCCGCCGCCTCCTTCGTGGGCACCGACCTGGTGATCGACGGAGGCGCCACCCTGTAGTAGCGCCACCTCGCGGGGGCGTCAGACCGTCGCCAGCGCACCCAGCGGATCGTCCAGCACCGGCTGCCACGCCAACTCCGCGGCGCCGACCAGGCTGTTGTGGTCGAGGGAGCAGGCCAGGATGGGGACGCCGCCGCTCCGGCCCCACAGGCTGCGGTCGGCGACGACCGCGCGCAGCCGGTCGGGGTCGGCGTCCAGGAGGGTGCGGTGCAGGCCGCCGAGGATGATCCGGTCGGGGTTGAGGATGTTCACCAGGCCGGCGAGTCCGAGGCCGAGGCGGTCGATGAGGGCCTCTGTGGCAGCGCGCACGCCGGGGTCGTCGTACTCGTGCCGGATCAGTTCGTTGGCCTGCTGGAGCAGGGACACCTCGGGGCCCGGCTCGCGGCCCGCCGTCGTGAGGAAGGCCAGCGGGTCGGCCTCGACGTCGAGGCAGCCGCGGCTGCCGCAGTGGCAGGGGCGGCCCTCGGGGTTGACGGTGAGGT
>NZ_JBQQCE010000830.1:0-2132 GCF_052245645.1 Streptomyces sp. KR55
TTGGCGGGCAGGGTGGCGACCAGGCCGCGCTCGCGCAGCTCCCGTACCGCGCGGCGGACGGTGCCGATGCTGACGCTGTAGATCTCGGTCATGGCGCGTTCGCCGGGCAGGGCGGCGCCGGCCGGGAGCTTGCCCGAGGCGATCTCGGCCGCGATGCGGTCGGCGAGCTTCACGTACTCGTACTGCGGGAGTCCGCTCATGCCGCCACGTTCGCGCGGCCTTGTGCGGTCGGCATCTGGGGAACGCGTCCCACCGCGTTGGGACGTAAGGGGACGCGGTGGGACGCAGTTGCGCTACGGTCGGTGAGAAGAGAACCCCCGCGACCGCTGGGCCGCGGTCCGGGGGTCATGGCCGACGCTTCGAGGGAGCACCGACATGGCAGAGCCTACGCACGCCCCGCAGACCGAAGACACCCCCCGCGCGTTCGGCTGGTGCGCGTGGCACAAGGGCACCGCCGACGGTGTCCGGCTCATCGACGTCATCGAGCAGGGCTCCGGATCGGGCGGCACGCTGTTCGCCTGCGGCCCGTGCCGCGAGGTGCACGGCCTGGTCCCGTTCGCCGACCGGCGGTGACCTGGCGGCCCCAGCTGCCGCCTGCCGACGAGCTGACCTACGCGCAGCATCAGGGGTGGGCGTGCTGCTGGTGCGGCAAGTCGTTGTGGACCGCCGTGGGTGGCGTGAGTGTCGGCCGGGCGCAGGGCACCCGCGGCTTCAGCATCGAGGTGTACGCCTGTTCACTCGACTGTTCGCAGCGCCCCCGATGCTGAGACTCCACCCCCAGCGCGGTGCGCCGATCGCGCTGGTGGTGGGATAGACCGAGGCCGCGGTAGGCGCTACCTGCGAGGCGCGCCGTCCCGCCCGGATGACGGGACCCGGCCCTGAGCCGCCCCCGGACCGCTACGGCGGCCGGGGGCGGTGCCATGCGTCAGGCGGCGAGCGCCGGCGCCTGCTGCTGGGCGAGCAGCAGCCACACCAGCGGCCATGCGGTCACCGGCCCTCACGGGCGTGGGCCGTCTGCCACGCGCGCACGTGGCGGGCCGCCTGGTGGATCGCGAACCGGGCCACGTCCTCCGGCCGCGCACCGTATGCGGCCGTGAGCACCTCGAGGTTGCGCCGCAACTGCGGCTCGTCGGGCAGCAGTAGACCGGGCGCAACCGGCGGCGCAGGCTCGGGTGCGGCGGGCGGCGCCGACGGGGGCGCGTCCGCCAGGTCCCTGCGCACCGTGTCGCGGGAAACGCCCAGCTCAGCGGAGATCTCCGCCGGGCTCATGCCGCAGTCGGTGAGGTGCGCGACGACGACGCGTCGCGTCGCACGGGACAGTGCAGCCATCACGCATCCCGCCCCTCGGTGGCCTGCGCGCGGCGGGCGGCCGCCAGGTGCTCGCGCGCGACGCGCAGCGCGCCCGTGTACTGGTCCAGGGCAAGCAGCAATTCGTCGACCTGGCCCAGGTCGAGGTCCGGCCAGGAGCCGTCGGCGAAGAACGAGAGGCTCGGCTGCTCGTCGCCCCACTGGGCGAGTTCGAACGGCAGCAGCGGCTCGTCGGCGAACGAGACGCGCAGGCCGTGCTCGGGACCGTAGTGCACGGGCTCACGCGGGTTGCCGCAGTCTTCCCTGGTGCACTGGCCGTCAAGGGCCAAGCATGCTGCCGGGTGCTGGCGCGGCTTGCTCATCGGCCCTCACCCCAAGCGCGGTAGCCGGTGGCCGGCTTCTCGGCGAGACGCTCGCGGAGGTAGTCCGCGGACCAGCCGGGCTCGTCGCCGCGCTGGAGGACGCCCTCGAGGGCGACGCGGGCGTCCATGACGCGGTCCAGCAAGATGCGGCCGTGCACCTCACCGTCGCCGACGGTAGCGGGGTGGGGGATGGCGATTGCTTCGAGGACGGCCGCGAGCAACTCGCGCAGCTCGTCGACGGATGGGGCGATACGGTCGTTCATGGGGTCGGACTTCCTTGCGGTAGAAGGGTCCGGCCGTAGGCCCCGGTTGAGGTGCGGGAACACCCACCGGGGCCGCCCCGTTCCAGTACACATGCCGTACACATGGCAACGGGAAAGGCCGGGATATTGCGGGTAACGCAGGGATGCGTTTTGCCTGGTCAACCGGCCTGTGACTGGATTCATGCAGGTAGCAGAGCCA
>NZ_JBQQCE010000831.1:0-2126 GCF_052245645.1 Streptomyces sp. KR55
CGCTGCCCGCGCGCAGTTGGTGGCGGGCCGGGGCGGAGGAGGGCGTACGGTGCCACCCCGGAGTGTCCTGGATCTGCCAGACGAGCATGAAGGCGAAGTGGCCGTCGAGGCCGCCGTCGGGCCTTCTCGCGTGCCGGGCCCAGCGGGTGTCGCCCCGGTAGCGCCCCAGGTCGGCGCCGATCCGGCGGCCGAAGTGGCGCAGGCCCAGGACCGCTTCGAAGCCGCAGTGCTGTTCGCTGTAGCGCGGCCCGCCCACGTCGAAGCCGCCGGTGGTCAGACGGGCGTCGAGATAGCGGGCGAGCGCGTCGCCGTCCTCGGCGAAGACCTTCTCGCCGCTGGTCCGGTGGGCCTGGGCGAGGAACGACAGGGAGATGGGACCGTAGTTGTTGTCGTACGCCCCGCCGTGCTCGGGCGGAAGCAGCGCACCCCGGTCACGGATGCGGCGGACGCGGATCTCCTCGGCGTACAGACGCATCGCGCGTGCGCGGACCGACTCCCCCTGTGCGGGCGGGAGATGGCGGGCCAGCATCAGGCCGGCGACCACGCAGCCGATCGCCTGGTTGGCCGCCTCCTGCGGGTTGAAGGAGGTGGCCTCGGTCAGCCAGCCCCAGTACCCGACCGCCAACTCGAGCAGTTGAAGGCGTGATTCGTCGTCGAGGAGTCCGCCGGCCATGTCGAGCACGTCGACCGTCTGGAGCAGCGCCCAGACCGTGCTCGGCCAGTCGCCGTGCGGGTGGGCGCCCGGCTCGAGGACGTAACGGGCGTACGGCAGACCCGAGTCGCGGATCCTGAGGTTCGGGTAGCCGGGGTTGTCCTCCCGGAACACTCGTTCGCGCAGGTGGAAGGCGAGGCTGCGGCGCACGGCCGACGGCAGCCGAGGGTCTCTGCCGTGCTGCCAGGCGAGCGCGAGCAGGGACGTGACACCCAGGGAGGTGTCGCCGACGTCGAGAACGGCCGCAGGGTGTTCGAGGCTGCCGTCCGGCGTGATCCGCGCCAGCGCCTGCTCGGCGACGTCCGCGAGAACGGCGTCGTAGGCCTCCGGTGTGTCCGGCAGGTCGTGCAACGGGCCTCGCTGGTAAGGGAGATGCACGTCGGTTCGCCCCTTTCGCCGGGGAGACCAGCGTCTCGCGGAACGCGGACACACGGACCGTGTCCGGCAGGCGTTCCTCCAACCGGATCGAGCTGAACTCCGGCACGCTGTGCGCCGTACCCCACTGCACGGCAGACGGTCTGTCGGTACGACTTCCGCGGGGCGGATGATGACGCACGTCCGGCACTGGATCAGCCGCAAGCGGTGGCTGGCGCCGCTGGTCGCGGCCCTGTTGCTGGGCCAGATGGCCGTCGCCATGGTGACCGGCGCCGCACAGCAGACACCGACGATCGACGAGCCCGCCGACGAAGTGCACGGGCTGCTGGTCGTGTCCGACTCGGCGGCCGCCACGGCCACCGGGCGGGTGGCCGAGCTGATCGCGAGCAGCCGGCCGGTCGACGAGGTCGGGCACTCGATCACTCTGTACCGCCGGTAACACGGCCGGCGCCGGCGAGTAACGTGCGCCCCTGATCGCCACGGTCCGTGAGCTATGTTGAAGCTCCGTGGGAAGCAAAAGGAGGCGCACCGGTGCCATCGCCGCAGCAGGCACGCGCACAGGCATCCTCGATCACCTCGGGGAAGACCGCCACCGAGCCGGGGGCTGCCCCGACTTCCCAGCTCAGGGCGCTGTTCGACCGGCCGCGACTGTCGCCGGGTCAGCGGCGGATCGCCCAGTACCTGATCGAGCACATCACCGAAGCGGCGTTCCTCTCGATCACCGATCTCGCCGACCGCGTCGGCGTCAGCCAGCCGTCGGTGACGCGTTTCGCCGCCGCGGTCGGCTTCAGTGGTTACCCCGCGCTACGGGAGAAACTCCAGTCGATCGCCCTCGGCACCCTCGCGGGCGGCCCCGCTGCGGCCGAGGAAGAACGTGGCAACGAACTCCAGGCGGCGGTCGACGCCGAGATCGAGAACCTGGAGAACCTCCGCCGCGACTTCGCCGACCCCGACCAGGTCATCGAGATCGGCCGCAAGCTGTCGGAGTCGACCCCGCTGACCGTTCTGGGCCTGCGCATCTCCGCTTCGCTGGCCGAGT
>NZ_JBQQCE010000832.1:0-2123 GCF_052245645.1 Streptomyces sp. KR55
TCAGAAGTTCTCAATTACCATCGGCAAGATCACCTGGGCGCTCGGATGGAAGCTGCCTGGCTTGTGCAGGCGCAGCCCGTCACTGATCTCCTGGGCGAGGACGCGGCGGCGGCGAGGAGGAGCGGGATCACCACACCACTTTCACGGCCGGCGTGAGCGGCATGTCCTGGCCGAGGAGGGCGGAGCCGACGCCGATCCCGACGTGTGCGAGGGCCGCGTCATCGCGGTGCACAGGACACAGGCCTGGGTCTCGGTGAGCTCACCGCGCCTTCGGAAGTCCACGTGACCTGGCCCGGCGACACCGCAGACCCGGCCGTGGTCCTGCAAAAGATCAATGGCTTGCGCAGGGCGCGCACGACCGTCTTGCCCGCCGACCGGTTGGCAGCGTCGATGACGCGGGCCTGCTCCAGGCGCAATTTCGTCACCCAGGCCGTCGACTCCGGGCACAGGGTGAGCCGACCGGAGTCGGCGTCGTAGCCGACGGCCGCGACGTGCCCGGCGGACTCGGGGCAATGACGGCCCACCGCTCACGCAGGGAAGCACCGGCGGCCGGGAGCTCCCAGGCCCGCTCGGGTGACCAGCGCGCCGATCGCGGTCGACAACACGACTGCTCGCTGAGCCCGGATTACGGCGGTTCCGCAGGAACCAGTGCGTATAAAGCTGCAGATCCTACACGCAGGGCCCTCCAGCCGATGGGTGCGCAGCCGTGCAGCGCGTCGCTACCGGCTGGGGGCAACGTCGCGGGCTGCGTACGCGAGCAGTTCACTGATAGCGGCTTCGTTGGAGGCCGGAGGTCGCGTACGCCACTGCGCCAGCGTCTCCCGGACGGTCTGCGCAACTGCCTTCGCGTGCTGCACCAGGTCGTCGTCGAGTGCGGTCATGTCCCCTGTCGCCGTGCGGCCCGTGACGACGATGGTCCCGGCCAGTGGGTACAGGGTCATGCCGCGCCAGGCACTCGCTAACGCCCATGCGGCCAGGTTCTGCGGGGGCCCGACCTGCCGGCCGGTGCCGTGGATGTGCAGCACGGCCCGCCGGTGGTACATCCCCTGATCGACGGCGTCGGGGGATCCGACGAGCTCCCGGATTACCGAATGCGCACCGGTCTCAGGAAGATCGAAATCCGTGACGGTGGCGTCCGTGAGCGAGGCCCGTACCGGCCCGGGGAAAATCATGTCGTAGTAGGGGCCGTTGATGGCATAGCCGAGCCCTTGATCGGCGCGGTCGGCCTCACTCGTGGTGGTCTTGGTCATCTGTGGCCTCTCTCGGTAGCGAGCGGTTCATCTCGGCGCCGATCCCCACAGGCATCGTTTCGCGGGCGCGCAAGCGCATCAGCGCCCTCCGGAGCCGGCGCGCACGACGGAGCCAGCTCTGGTCTGCTACCCGGCGCAGGGTGGACGGGTTGGCCGTGCGCTACGGGCGACGGACGCCGCGGCATCTGCAGACCCGTGCGTCCGTCGCAGGGGACGGGGCAGTAACGGGGGCCACGCGGCACTCGCGCTGCCTCTTGGCGAGCGCGACGAGCAGCCCCGCATGCACGGAGAGGGGCTGCTCGTCGAGCCGTCACCGTCCGGCAGGCGCGGGTGCAGGGGCGGGGACGCTGGGGTCATGGCGCCGGATGCGCTTCGCGAGGAGTCCGTGGCTGGGGGCCAGGCACCAGGTGAGGGCGAACAGGGCGGTGAGGACGACGACCACGGAGCCGCCTGCTGCCAGGTCGTAGGTGTACGAGACGTACAGACCCGCCACGCTCCCGGCACAGCCGATCAACGAGGCCAGCAGCGTCATCGCCCACAGCCGCTCCGTCAGCATGCGGGCGGTGGCGGCGGGGGTGATGAGCAGGGCGAGGACAAGGATGTTGCCGACCGCTTCCAGGGACATCACGATCGTCGTGGTCACGACGACGTAGAGCGCCAGGTCGAGGCGGAACACCGGCAAGCCAGCGGCGCGTGCCGTCTCGCGGTCGAGGCTGACGGCGACCAGTTCCTTGCCGAGCGCCAGCACGACGAGGACCAGTACGGCGCCGATGGTGGCCACGGTCCACACGTCCGCCGCGCTGACCGCGAGTACCTGTCCGAAGAGGAAGGAGGACAGGTCGGTCGTCCAGCTGTCGCGCGTGGACACCAGGA
>NZ_JBQQCE010000833.1:0-2112 GCF_052245645.1 Streptomyces sp. KR55
GCGGTGGGGCTGGGCGGGGTGGGTCGGGTGACGAGCCGCCTCCTTCAACGCGACCGGCGTTGTGGCTGGCGCGGGGTGGGTCGCGCAGACCGGCGCTGACGGGGTGCCGCCCGCGCCCACCCGTGCCGCCCTGGGGGTCCCCCCTCTGGGGGAGGCACGACTGCCCGCGGATCGCGAGCGGCCCACGCGCCCACCCGTTACTGATCCGACGAGAACCGCAGTGCCCCCGCTGGGATTTGGGCGTCGCACCAGACTCGGGCACCGGATTGGAGTTCGTTGTCGGGGCCTATGATCGCGCCGTCGCCGATGACCGTGTCGGTGAGGACGGAGCGTTCGCCGATGCGGGCGCGGGTGCCGATGAGGGAGTCGGTGATGACGGCGCCGGGTTCGATGACGGCGCCGGGGAGGATCGTGCTGCCGAAGATGCGCGCGCCCTCGGCGACGAACGCGCCCTCTCCGACCACCGTGCCGCCGGCCAGCTTGGCGTCGGGTGCCACCCTTGCCGTCGGCAGGACCAGGCGGTCGCCGCAGCGGCCGGGGACCGCCGGGGACGGGGCGCGGCCCAGGACCAGGTCCGCCGAGCCGCGGACGAAGGCCGCCGGGGTGCCGAGGTCGAGCCAGTAGGTGGAGTCGACCATGCCCTGGAGGTGGGCGCCGGCCGCCAGGAGGTCGGGAAACGTCTCGCGTTCCACCGAGACCGGTCGACCCGCCGGGATCGTGTCGATGACCGAGCGGCGGAAGACATAGGCCCCCGCGTTGATCTGGTCGGTGACGATCTCCTCCGGCGTCTGCGGCTTCTCCAGGAAGGCGGTGACGCGACCGGACTCGTCCGTCGGGACCAGGCCGTACGCCCGCGGATCGGTCACCTTCGTCAGGTGCAGGGAGACGTCCGCGCCCGTCGTCTCGTGCGTGCGCACCAGGGCACGGATGTCGAGGCCGGTGAGAATGTCGCCGTTGAAGATCAGGACCGGGTCGTCGGGCCCGGAGTGCAGCCGCGAGGCCACGTTGCGGATCGCGCCGCCCGTGCCGAGTGGCTCCTCCTCCGTGACGTACTCGATGTGCAGCCCCAGGTCCGAGCCGTCACCGAAGTACGGCTCGAAGACCTGGGCCAGATAGGACGTGGCGAGCACGATGTGCTCGACGCCCGCCGCTCTCGCTCGCGCCAGCTGATGCGTGAGGAACGGCACCCCCGCCGCCCTGACCATCGGCTTGGGCGTGTGCACCGTGAGCGGGCGCAGCCGGGTGCCCTTGCCGCCGACCAGGAGGATCGCTTCTGTCACCTGTCGTCTCTGCTTCCTGCCGGGACCGGCCGAACTGTGTTTCGGCCGGCCAGTGTATGCAGACCGTTGTCCGGCTCCTTCGACGGCCGTCGGTGTCGTGCGGCCTCAGGGCCGCCCCTGGAAGCGTGCCGCCTGTGAGCGGATCGAGCCGAGCTTGCCGTAGAGGAGTCCTCCTGGGCAGTCCGTGAGGAAACCGTCCCGGTGACCGGAGATCACGTTCAGTCGTACGTTCTTGCCCTTTGCGTAGAGATTGCCACCGGCGGACTTCAGGTATGTCTTGCCGCTGGGATTGCCTCCGTGCAGGCCCAGCTTCCAGGAGGCCAGCTGGCTGACGGCCGTCACCGTGGTGGCGGAGGGCCTGGTGGTGTTGAACGAGCCGATGACGGCGATCCCCGCGCTGTCGCTGTTGAAACCGAGGGTGTGGGCGCCCATGACCGGGTTGGCCACGCCGCCGGCGCGTCCCTCGTAGATGTTTCCGCACTTGTCGACGAGGAAGTTGTAGCCGATGTCCCGCCAGCCGTTGCTCACGACGTGGTAGCGGTAGATACCGCGGATGACGGACGGGGCCTGCGCGCAGGTGTAGTTGTTGCCGGTCGCCGTGTGGTGCACGAACGCGGCCTTGACCCGCTTCGTGTAGAGGAACGCCTTCTCCCGCAGCGACTCGTCCGCGCCCCAGCCGCGGCGGGTGACGATGGGCGGGCGCGGGCCGATGTACGGATTGGCCCGCTGCTCTTCGGTCAGCCCGGCGGCGTGCAGGGTGAGCAGTTCGTGCTGTGCCTGCGCCTGGTCCAGTGCCGGGATCTCGGTGGCGCCGAGCGGGGCGAGGTCGGAG
>NZ_JBQQCE010000834.1:0-2110 GCF_052245645.1 Streptomyces sp. KR55
AGCAGGGCCTGGAACCCTGGAACGGCGTCCGGTGGGTCGCCGTCGCCGGTTCCAACAGCCCCACGCACGCCGCGGACGCCACGCCCGGCCTGGAGCGCGGGGTGCGCTCGCTGCTCGAACACCGCTCCTACATCCAGGCGTTGACGGACGAGGACCCGGAAACGTACGTCCGGGGCTTCCTGACCGGCTTCGCGGAGGAGACGGGGAAGCGGTTCGGGGGCAGGCCCGCGGTGGCGTTCGAACTCTTCGGCCGGTGACGGAGTGTCAGGCGGCCACGGTGAGCGGCCCGACGACGCGGTGCGGGTTCACGACCCGCCCGTCCGGCAGGAGTTCACCGGTGTCGTCGAAGACGATGGTGCCGTTGCACAGCAGGTTCCTTCTCTGCACTTCACCCGGTTGGGTGGCGCCGGCCGTGTGGCTGGTCATGCAAGCTCCATCAATGGCCCCGCGCTCGTGCGTGATCGGGTGCGCAGGAAAGCGGCGCGTGGGGGCAGGGAGGGTTAACCGGTTGCTGACGGGTGCGGGTTGGCGGACACTGTCGCCGGTGTTCTCTGATGCAGATGTCGCCGCGCTGTATGACTTGCTGAACCCGTGGAATCCGGATCGGCGATCCGAGGACCGGTTCTACTTTCCGTTGGTGATGAGCTCGGAGTCCGTCTTGGACGTTGGTTGTGGGACGGGTGCCATGCTGAAACTCGCCCGCGAGCGTGGCCATCGTGGTCGGCTTGTTGGGCTGGACCCGGACCGTGCTGCGCTGGACCGGGCGCGGCGACGGACCGATGTGGAGTGGGTTGAGGGCACCGCAGCGGATGCCAGGCGCGGAGCCGACTTCGAGCTCGCCACAATGACTGGCCATGCGTTCCAGAACCTGCTCACCGACGACGAGCTGCGGACATCGCTCACCGCCATCCATGGGGCGCTGCGGCCAGGTGGTCGCTTTGCCTTCGAGACGCGGCATCCACAGGTGCGGGCCTGGGAGGAGTGGACGCCTGCGAACCCGAACGATGTAGTTGACCTTGTCGATGGTGCTGGGCGTGCTGTGCGGTACTGGCACGACGTCGATGCCGTCGTTGGCGATGTGGTCGCGATCCGCGGCACGGTGGCCAAGCCGGACGGTGCGGTGCTCCGTGTCCTGAGGGAGAGCTTGCGGTTCCTCGACGTTGCGACGCTCAACGCGTTTCTGGTCGAAGCAGGCTTCGAGATTCAGGCCCAGTACGGCGACTGGGATCGAGGGCAGATCACGGACGACAGCCGGGAGATCATCACCATCGCCTGCCGTATGTAGCCCGTCCCTTGCTGCTTCTGCGCCTTGCTGAGCTTGAGCCGGTTGAGATGTCTTGGGGATCACTAAGTAGGGTCGGGGACTGGCGCGGTGGCTGACGCTCCACCTGCTGCCGGTGATATCGGGTCGGCGTTCAGGATGCCCTGCGGTTCATGGACGAATCCCGCCGTGTGGCCGGCGGGTTCGGCGCCGTGGTTTCCGCGGGCGCGGACGACTTCGGCACGTCTGGTGATGAGTCTCGCAGACCGCCGAGCGCCAGGACCGTCATCACTACCGCGGCCCCCGCCGCCACGCCGAAACCGCCGTGCGCACCGCTCGCGTCCACCACTCGCCCCGCGACCGCCGCGGCGCCCGCTGATCCTGCCGCGTTTGCGGAGTTGCCCCAGGTGAACGCCTGGGTGAGGACGGCGCGCGGGACCGACGCCTCTGTGAGGACGGAGGCGAGGATCAGCAGGATCGGCACGGCGAGTCCGGTCAGGGCGAGGGTGGCGCCGACCGCGAGGGGCGCGCCGAGGAAGGTCAGCGGGAGGCTCGCGAGGGTGAGGCAGGCGGCGGCTGCGGCCTGGTGGCGCCGGGGTGAGCCGCCGTGGCGCCATGCTCCGTAGGCCCAACCGCCCACCAGATTGGTGCAGTTGAAGGCGAAGTAGAGCAGCGCTGCCGCGTCGGGCGTGCCGCGTCCGACGGCATACGCGGTGACGGACACCTGCATCGCGCAGAAGAGCACCCCGAGCGCGAGGCCGAGCGCGACCTGCCGCAGGAATGCGGAGCGGAGCAGGGCGCGTCCGGCGTGCCGGCGTTCGGCGTGGCCGGTGAGGGGCGGCATGGTGC
>NZ_JBQQCE010000835.1:0-2092 GCF_052245645.1 Streptomyces sp. KR55
ATGCGGGAGCTGTGGGCCTGCTACGAGGCGGGCGGCAGCGCGAGCGGGCTGCCGGCCGTGGCGCCGTACCGGGACTACCTGGCCTGGCTGGAGCGGCAGGACAAGGACGCCGCCCGCGACGCCTGGCAGCAGGCACTCGCCGGCCTGGAGGAGCCGACCCTCGTCGCCGCACAGACGGCCAGCACGAACCCGGTTCAGACCTGCATGGTGAGCGCGACGGCGGAAGACCGGCTCGCCGGGGCACTGGAGGACCTGGCACGCGCGCAGGGCGTGACGCTGAACACGGTGGTGCAGGCCGCGTGGGCGGTGGTGGTGGGGCAGTTGGCGGGCCGGCGTGATGTGGTGTTCGGTGCGACGGTGGCGGGTCGGCCGGCGGAGCTGCCGGGTATGGAGGACATGCTCGGTCTGTTCCTCAACACGGTGCCGGTGCGGGTCACGTTCGACGCGGAGCGCAGTGTCGCCGATGTACTGACGGCGCTTCAGGCGCAGCAGTCGGCGCTGCTGGACCACCAGCACCTCGGGCTCACCGAGATCCAGCGGCTCGCCGGACCGGGAGCCTCCTTCGACACCCTGATGGCGTTCGAGAACTACCCCGGTGACCCCGCGGTGCCGCCGTCCGTCGACGACCTGGCGCTCGCCGGCACGGAGCTGCGCGAGTCGACCAACTTCGCACTCGCCCTGGGAGTGTCCCCGGGGGCCGGCCTCGAACTCCGCCTCGACTTCCGGCCGGACGTGTTCCAGCGGCACGAGGTCACGCGGATGAGCCGACGCCTCGTCCGTGTGCTGGAACAGATGCCGACCGACCCTCGGATGCGGGTCAGTGACATCGACGTACTGGAACCGGCCGTGCGCTCGCAGGTGATCGAGCACTGGAACGACACGGCCAGGCCCGTCCCGGCGGACACTCTGCCGCACCTGTTCACCGCACGGGCTGCAGCCGTCCCGAAGGCTGTTGCCGTGCGCAGTGGCTCCGAGGCCCTGACGTATGGGGAGTTGGAGGCGCGGGCGAATCGTCTGGCTCGGTATCTGGTGGGTCTGGGGGCGGGCCGGGAGAGCCGGGTGGGGCTGTGTCTGCCGCGTGGGGTCGACATGGTGGTGGCCCTGCTGGCGGTGTGGAAGGCCGGGGGTGCGTATGTGCCGCTGGATCCGGAGTATCCGGCGGATCGGCTGGCGTACATGGTCAGCGACAGCGGTGCCTCCGTGGTGCTGGCCACGGCCGCGACGGCGGGGCAGGTGCCGGCCGGCGTGGAGGTGGTGCTGCTGGAGGAGACGCC
The DNA here is from genome assembly GCF_052245645.1 of Streptomyces sp. KR55. Classification (NCBI taxonomy): domain Bacteria; kingdom Bacillati; phylum Actinomycetota; class Actinomycetes; order Kitasatosporales; family Streptomycetaceae; genus Streptomyces; species Streptomyces sp. KR55. Next base: position 1,275 of record NZ_JBQQCE010000835.1, read on the forward strand.
CGAAGCACCGGCGGGACCGCTGGACACGGTCGTGACCCCGGACCAGCTCGCCTACGTCATCTACACCTCCGGCTCCACAGGTCGGCCGAAGGGTGTGGCCGTCGCGCACGGTGGGGTGGCCAACCTGGCCGAGGTGATGCGTCCGGTGCTGGGTGTGGAACCGGGCACGGTGGCGTTGCAGTTCGCGTCGTTCAGTTTCGACGCGGCGGTGCTCGATGTTGCGGTGACGCTGGGCGGCGGCGGCACTCTGGCGATCGCGACGAGTGAGGAGCGTACGGAGCCGGCCGCGCTCGCCGAGACGATCCGCACCGCGGGCGTACGGGTCGCCAGCGTCGTCCCCTCGCTCCTGGGCGTCCTCGACCCGGGCACGGTTCCAGGCGTGGAGAACTGGGTGCTGGGTGCCGAGCGCCTGACTCCCGGCCTGGCCGCCCGCTGGCGGGCGCAGGCTCGCGTCTGGAACACCTACGGCCCCACCGAGGCGACGGTCATCTCGACGGCGACGCTGCTGGAGGAGGGCATCAGCCCGGAGGACGCGCCTCCGGTGATCGGATCGCCGATCGGCAATGCCCAAGTGTTTGTGCTGGACGAGTTCCTGCGTCCGGTCCCGCCGGGTGTGACGGGTGAGTTGTATGTGGCGGGTGCGGGTCTGGCGCGTGGCTACAACAACCGTCCGGATCTGACGGCGGAGCGGTTCGTGGCGTGCCCGTTCGTCGAGGGCGGGCGGATGTATCGCTCGGGTGACCTGGCCCGGTGGACGGCGGACGGGTTGCTGGAGTTTGCGGGGCGTGCGGACGAGCAGGTCAAGATCCGCGGTTTCC
>NZ_JBQQCE010000836.1:0-2090 GCF_052245645.1 Streptomyces sp. KR55
GGGTCTGCGTCACCGGTGCGTGTTCATTCAGGCCCGGGACGCGGCGGGCCGGATCTTCGTCCACCGCCGCACGCCGACCAAGCTCGTCTTCCCCTCCTTGTACGACATGTTCGTCGGCGGCGTCGTCGGCGCGGGCGAGGCCTACGACGACGCGGCGTTGCGCGAGGCCGAGGAGGAACTCGGCGTCACCGGGCTCCCGCGTCCCGCGTACCTGTTCAAGTTCCTGTACGACAACGGGGCCGGCCACAGCTGGTGGTCCGCCGTCTACGAGGTGCGCTGCGACCTGCCGGTCCAGCCGCAGGCGGAGGAGGTCGCCTGGCACGACTTCCTGCCCGAGCAGGAGATCGAGCGGCGTCTCGCTCAATGGCAGTGGGTCCCGGACGGCCTGGCGGCCTACGCGCGGCTGAGCGCCTACCGGTCGGCGGGCTGATCCACCCGGCCCCCGGCCAGGGCCTCGGCGAGGGCCCGCTCCTGGTCGGCGGTGATGCCGAGTGCCAGCGGCACGGTGCGCGGGCTGTGGCTGCCGTCGCAGATCGCCAGCGGGCTCGGCTCGGCCGTGCTGCCGCTGAGCGGGCTGCGGCCCTGCACCGTCCAGGTGGGACCGTCCCAGAACGGATGCTCCAGGAACAGCTCCGCCAGTGCGGGCGCCTGGTCCCCGGACACCCCGACTGCCGTGAGCGCACCGGAGATCCGCTCCACCGCCTCCTCGACCGGTATGCCGGCGTCGCCGAACGCGGGCAGCAGCAGAAGCAGCCGCACGTCGGCGTCCCGTACGCCCTGAGCCCCGTCCGGCGCCGACTCGGCGACGGCGAGGAGCTCGGTCCAGGACAGTCCCGGGCCGCTGCAGTGGCCGTCGAGCGAGGCCAGATAGGCGTCCCGGTCCCAGTCGGGGTGCGTGATCAGGTAGTCCGTGCCGGAGTCGTCCGGGAGGTTCCGCTGCACGATCCACAGCAGGTGGCCGCCCGCCATGGGTATCCGGAACGCGGGCCAGACCTCCGCGGTGTCGTACAGCGCGGCGGCGGCCGCGTCGACCTCCGCCGTGTCGGCGCCGAACAGTTCGGGCTCGTCCGTGAACCCGTCCCAGGTCATGCCGAAGTACGCGGGCCAGAACCCTGGGCGGCCGATGAGGTGCTCGGCCGGGGCGATGCCGTGCCCGGGGATCGCGTACCCGGCCAGTGACGTGGGGATCTCCATGCCCGAAAGGTAGCGGGCGGCACTGACAATGCCCCGTGCGAGATCCCCGATAGGGTCGTGCACGTGATCGAACTCGTACGGAACGTCCGGCTGTGGTTCGCACCCCAGCGGATCCGGGCGGAGGGCGTCACGCCCGACTACCGGTTCTCGCTGGCGAACGAGCGCACGTTCCTGGCCTGGTTGCGCACCGCGCTCGCGCTGATCGGCGGCGGGTTCGCGGTGGACCAGTTCCTGCCGGACCTGAGCCGGGGCTGGCGGGTCGGACTCGCGCTCGCGCTGCTCGCGGCGGGCGTGCTGTGCTCCCTGCGGGCGGTCAACCACTGGATGCGCTGCGAGCGCGCCATGCGCCAGGGCGAGGACCTGCCGGTGTCACGGTTCCCGGCGCTGCTGAGCCTGGTCGTCGCGGTGGTGGCCGTCGCGATGGTCGTCGTCGTGCTGGTCGGGTGGGAGGGGTGAGCGCCGTCGCCGCCCCGGAGCGGGATCCGGGACTGCAACCGGAGCGGACCCGGCTCGCCTGGCGGCGCACCACGCTGTCGGGCACCGTCGCCGCCGTACTCGCCGTGCGGACCGCACTGCATGGCGGGGCGTCGGCCACCCGGCTCGTCGTCGGTGCCCTGTGCTGTGCCCTCTGGCTGGGCTTCCTGCTGGTCGCCCACCGCCGGATCCACGCGCTCGCGGCGACCGACCGCCCCACGGCCCTCACACCCCGGTACGCCACGGCCGCGGCCCTGTGCACGGTCGCCCTGGCCGCCTGCGCCTCGGCGCTGGTCCTCTAGGACGTGTCCGGCGGATCATGCCGCAATCGCGGGGGCTGGTGCGTCCATCTGCGGCGTTGTCGTCGGTCGACGACTCCCCCACGCACGGCTTCTCCCCCACTCTCGACTTCGCTCGAGTGG
>NZ_JBQQCE010000837.1:0-2085 GCF_052245645.1 Streptomyces sp. KR55
GGCGAGGATGGCGGCGTCCTCTGGGCTGTTGAGGGTGTAGGCGTGGTCGTCCACGCCAGGGACGGCGACGGTGTCCGCGATGCTGCCCAGGCCGTAGACCAGGGTGTCGTAGCGCAGGACCCGGTCGTCGTCGATCCGGACGGTCTTCGCCTCGGCGTCCACGGCGGTGACCCAGCCACGGACGAAGCCGGCGCCGGTGCCGTCCAGCAGCCCCGGGATATTCATCTCGGCCGTCTCCTGACCGGTGGCGGTCATGTGCAGTCGGAGCCGCTCGGTGAAGGTGTCATAGGGGTTGACCAGCGTCACTCGCAGGTTTCCGCGTTTCCTGGTGCGGGCCGCGAGCTGGATCGCGGCGGAGAGCCCGGCGTAGCCGGCGCCCAGGACCAGGACCTCGTGCTGCTGCGCTGCTGTCGCGTTCATCGCTCTGCTGTCTCTTTCGTGTCGGTCGTTCCCGCTGTGCGGACGACCACCAGACGCAAGCTGCCCTTCCGTTCGTGACATGGGGCCGATATGACCCACGTCACATCGAGAGGAGAGAGCGTGCGCGGCATCGGCACTCCGAGCACCGCGACGCGCTGCATGCAATCATGATCGACTGGCTTCACACGGGAACTGACGGAACAACAGGATCCGCAGGTCAGCGGCAGGGCCTGGTGCTTCCACGCCGCCCGCGAGCACGACCGCCTCTACGCCACCCCGACCAGCGGAACAACGCCCTCACCCTTTGATCGCGGGCTTCACTCGAAACGAACCGCCCCCCAAATCACCGATCGCCATCACCTCGACACCTGAGCGGCGCCCACGATCGGCTCCGGAGTCAACCCTCGAAGGACTTCTGGAGCCGACCACTAAGCTCAGCCGAGACCACGATGGGCGGCCCACAACGCCCCGGCGCGGCTGGCAGCGTCGGCAACCAGGGCCGCCAGTTCGGGTTTGTCGGGGACAGGGAACGAGACGTATGTGCCCCGACCACCGCCGACTGGTCGGCCATAGGCCTTTGCGGCGAGGTGACCATCCGGGAGAAGCCGGACGTTGAGTGTGGTCAGTGTGAACGCTTCACCGCGTCGAGTGTCCGTCCAGCGGAGCGCCTGCGGGATCGTGACGTTGATCGCCAGAGCACTCACTTCCAGGTCGCTGCTCATGGACGGATGATCTCACGCGAGTCGCCGCAGGCGGCCGCCACCGCGAGAGCGCTTATGTAGCAAGGCTGCACCCGTCCCGTGTCTAAAACTGACGATCATCGTTGACACCTGGGTCTCCGATCACTACGGAGATCCACATGCCGAAGTCCACCCCCACCACCCCGCCGCTTGACCGTGAGGCCAAGCGGCGCCTGGCCGTCATACGTCACGTCGAAGAGGCCACCGGGAACGTCGCGATGTCCTGCCGGTACTTCGGGATCAGCCGACAGGCCTACTACACCTGGTACCGCCGTTACCAGGCCGAGGGCGTCGAGGGCCTGCGCACCCGCTCCAAGGCGCCGAAGACCTCGCCGAACGCGACTCACGTCGAGGTGGTCGGGAAGATCATCTACCTGCGGCAGAACTACCACTTCGGCCCCGAGAAGATCGCCATGTACCTCAAGCGGTACCACGACGTCACCATCAGCAAGTCCGGCGTGTGGCGCATCCTCAACCGCCTGGACATGGGCCGTCTGCCGGCCTCGCAGCGCTACAAGCGCCACGACCGCAGATGGAAGCGGTACGAGAAGCAGCTGCCCGGCCACCGCGTCCAGATCGACGTGAAGTTCATCGAGCCACTCGCCTCAATGCCACAAGGCCGCCGCGGCGGTCGCAACAAGTACTACCAGTTCACCGCGATCGACGACTGCACCCGCCTGCGAGTCCTGCGGATCTACCCGACGCTGGACCAGAACACCGCCATCCAGTTCCTCGACTACGTCATCCAACGCCTGCCGTTCCAGGTCGAGGTCATCCAGACCGACAACGGAGCTGAGTTCCAGTCCGCCTTCCACTGGCACGTCCTCGACAAGGGCATCGCCCACACCTACATCAAGCCCCGCACACCGCGCCTGAACGGCAAGGTCGAACGATCCCACCGCATCGACGCCGAGGAGTTCTACCG
>NZ_JBQQCE010000838.1:0-2078 GCF_052245645.1 Streptomyces sp. KR55
ATCCACGAGGCGCGGTTCACGTACCAGAACTACGGGCTGCACAAGCTCGCGGACATGGGCGAGCACTGGGAGAGCACCACCGGGCTGCCCATCCCGCTGGGCGCGATCATCGCCAAGCGGTCACTGGGGGCGGACACGCTGACGCTGCTCGCCGAGTCCGTCCGTGCGTCCGTCCAGGCAGCCTGGGACGACCCCGAGGTGTCCCGTCCGTATGTGATGGAGCACGCCCAGGAGATGGACCCGGACGTCGCCGACCAGCACATCGGGCTGTACGTCAACGAGTTCACCGCCGGCCTCGGCGAGGACGGCTACGCGGCCGTACGCGGACTGCTCACGCGCGCGGCGGCCGAGGGGCTGGTGCCGCCCCTCGGGCCGGATGCGCTGGATTTTCCGTGAGCGCGTGAGCGGGGCTTGTGCGGGTTGTACGGCTTCTGCGGCTGCTGCGGCTTATACGTCGAGCTGGTCCGCGACCGCGCGGAGCAGGCCGGCGATCTTCTTGCCGGAGGCCTTGTCGGGGTAGCGGCCCTTTTCGAGCATCGGGGTGATGTTCTCCAGGAGGGTCGTCAGATCCTGGACGATGGAGGCCAGCTCGTCCGGCTTCTTGCGCTGTGCGGCCGCGACCGACGGGGTCGGGTCCAGGAGGGTGACCGAGAGGGCCTGGTCGCCGCGCTGTCCGGCGACCACTCCGAACTCCACGCGCTGACCTGGCTTGAGCGTCTCGACTCCGGCGGGGAGAACGGAGGAATGGACGAAGACGTCACCGCCGTCGTCGCGGGAGAGAAAGCCGAAGCCCTTCTCGCTGTTGAACCACTTGACCTTGCCGGTAGGCACGTCTGTCCTCGTCCTCGTACTCGTCGGAAAACTGCTTCTGAAACGGCTCTTGATAGCACTCGGGCGGGTCGTCCGTGACCCGCCGGTACCAAGGCTAATGGTCTTCAGGCCGGTGACAAGACGTCGCCCGGTTGTTCCTTCGCGCTGGGAACTACCCTGGTCGGGTGCGTGACAAAACCCAACCGAATTCCGCCGCGCCCGGTGACCGACTGATCCGTGCCGGTGCCGTCGTCTTCGTCGTCGGGGCCGTGGCCACTCTCGTCACGGTGGCCCCGCTGTTCCTCGGGACGACGCCTTTTCCGACATACATGTTCCTATTGAGCATGCTCATGGGGGTCGGCTTCCTCATCGCCGGGGCGGGCGTGTTCCAGGCGATCGCGGCGGGGCGGCGTCAGGCGCGCGGTGCGTCGACCGCTTCCGGTGCTGCTTCGAGATAGGCCGAAAGCCACTCCGGGAACTCGCCCAGGCCGGCCAGGACGACGTCCGCGCCCGCCGCGCGCAGTTCGTCGGCGTCGCACGGGCCGGTCGCCACGGTCACCGACAGCGCGCCGGCCGCGCGGGCGCCGCGTACGTCGCCGGTGTGGTCGCCGACGTACACACCCGCGGCGTGCTCACGCAGTGCCTCCGCCTTGGCCTCCGCCCAGAGGTTGCCGATCACCGCGTCCGGCTCGATGCCGAGGTGGGTGAGGTGCAGCTTGGCGTTGGGCTCGTACTTGGCAGTGACGACGACCGCGCGTCCGCCGGCCGCCCGGACGGCCTCGATCGCCTCGTGGGCGCCGGGCAGGGCGGGAGTCGCGGCGATGGCGATCGACGGGTACATCGCGCGGTAGACGTCGGCCACGGCGGGCACGTCCGCGGCCGGGAACCAGTTGCGCAGCTCCTCCTCCAACGGCGGGCCCAGCCGGGTGATCGCCAGGTCGGCGTCGATGTACGTTCCGGTCCGCTCGGCCAGTGCCAGGTAGCAGGCGTGGATGCCGGGGCGGGAGTCTATGAGCGTCATGTCGAGGTCGAAGCCGACGGTGGGCGGGCGCGAAATCATATGGGCCATTGTGCAGGTTGCCTCCGGCGGTTGGGCCGGGTGTGCCTTGGGCCGGTGGTGGGCCGTGCCGGTGGGTGGGGCGTGCGCCTTGGGCCGGTGGTGGGGCGGGGTCGGGGCGGTGTGGCGAGTCCGCCGCGGGTTGCGCCCCTCTGCCTGCTGCCACAGTGGGCCTGCGTGGGGACCAGCTGAGCGGCGGACTGCGCCACAC
>NZ_JBQQCE010000839.1:0-2064 GCF_052245645.1 Streptomyces sp. KR55
GCTCAAACGGCCGCTCGACCAGAAAGCTGGCGAAGGTGTGCACGACCGGCCGCAGCCCGGTCAGCGCCAACCCCGCGCCCGTCCCGATGAGCAGCTGCTCGCGGATACCGACGTTGATCACCCGGTCGGGGTGCCGGCTCCGGGCGTCGGCGAAGCCGTCCACACCGATCTCGGCCAGGACGACCGCGACCCGGGGATCCTCGTCGAGCAACCGGGAGATCACGGGGGCGAAACGGTCACGCATGGTGTCCATGGAAGTCGGCTCCTTCTCTGAGGCAGGCCGTAGGCGAGTGAACTGGTTCTGCAGGCCGGGACCGATCGCCGCGTCACGCGGACTTCGGCTCCACCCGGGCCACGACCGCGTGCGGGCGGCCCGGGTGCGGCGTGGTGAAGGCGGCGTACAGTGCCGCATGATCGCGGCCGTCGACGGTCACCGTGGACCAGCCCGCCGCCTCGAAGCGAGCGGCGATGCCGCCGGGCCGGGCATGGCTGGCGGAGGCGTTGTCCACGACGACGGTGTGCAGCCGGTCCAGTCCGGCGGGCCCGGCGAAGGCGATCGCCTCGTGGTTGCTGCCCTCGTCCAGCTCGGCGTCCCCGATCAGCACCCACACCCGCGGTTCGACCAGGCCCTGGACGCGCAGCCCCAGCGCCGTGCCGACGGCGATCGGCAGCCCGTGCCCCAACGAGCCGCTGCCGATCTCGGCCCCCGGCACCAGCATCCGGTCGGGGTGGTGCCCGAGCGGGGAGTCGTAGGAGCCGAAGCCGGGCAACCAGTCCACCGGGACGAAACCCTTGGCGGCCAGGACCGCGTAGTACGCCATCGGCCCGTGCCCCTTGGACAGCAGGAACCGGTCCCGCCCGGGGTCCTCCAGCCGCCCCGGCTCGACCCGCAGCACCCGGTCGTAGAGCACCCACAGCACGTCCAGCGTGGATGTCGCCGCAGGTCCGTGCTTCTCGTCGCCGGTCATGAGGGCCATCAGGCGGGGCAGGTCGGGGTAGCCGTACGTACGCGTGCCTTCGTCGGTGATCGTCATATGGACGATCGTGCAACCTCGACCAAACTTCAGGTCAAGCGTCACTCGTCGGCGAGGTGCCCGTTCGCCGGCCACGCATAATCGGGTGCGCGACCACCGACCCGAGTGCGGTATTGTTTCCATGCGCGTTCGGCCAGGGGAAATCCCAGGTCAGACGGCACCGGGACGTGGCGCAGCTTGGTAGCGCACTTGACTGGGGGTCAAGGGGTCGCAGGTTCAAATCCTGTCGTCCCGACCAGCTTTGATGCAGGTCGGAGGCCGTTCTCTCGTTTGCGGGAGGGCGGCCTTTCGCGTTCCTGGAGGGCTGGTGGTCGCAGTGTGGTCGCAGGCCGGCTCTGGGGCCGGTTCGCGGGGGTGCAGAAGCCGGGCGGGGCGGGGTTGCGGAGCCGGTTGAGGGCTTCGCGGAGGCGTTGGATGTGGTCGCGTGGTGATCGCAGTCGCTTCTGTCGGGCCTGCCGGTCGGCATTCTGCTCGGCCCGCGTGAGCGTCTGCTCGATGGTGTCGACGGCTTCGCGGGCGGCTTGCTGGGTGAGGTGGCCGTAGATGTTGGCCGTGGTCGACAGGGTGGAGTGGCGCAGGGTCTTGGAGACCACGGTGAGCGGCACACCGGCGGTGATGGTGAGGGTGGCCGCCAGGTGCCGCAGATTGTGAACGGTCACCCGGGGAACACCCGCTTCGTCGGACAGTTGCCGGAGCCGGTCCAGAACGCTGCTGGGCCGCAGTGGCCGGCCGTCGGGTCGGCAGAAGACCAGTCCTCTGAAGGGGGTGCCCGGGGCGCCGTGGGTGCGGGCGCTGGAGCGGGTGCGGTGCCGGAGGGCGGCGGCGACGCGGGGTGAGATGGCCACCCAGTTCTTGCTGGAGCGGGTCTTGGGCGGGGTGATGACGAGCCGGTTGTTGTCGATCGCGGAGAGTGTGCAGCGCACGTAGAGAACGCGTTCGGTGAGGTGGACGTCGTCCCAGTGCAGGCCGAGGGCTTCGCCCTTGCGCAGGCCGGTGCCGATGAGGAACTCGAACAGGTCGGCCATGTCCG
>NZ_JBQQCE010000084.1:0-26553 GCF_052245645.1 Streptomyces sp. KR55
TGAGCTGGAGGTATACCTCCCGTTCACGCGTCAGCCGACGGCCGCCCCCACCACGTCTGTCCTCGCGAATCTCGAAGTCCATCGCACCCCTTGAGCTGGGGTGTTGCGACGACCACTAGAACTCAAGGACGACCGGCGGGGGCGTTCCGCGCCCCAAAGGGGCGCGGGGCCGTATCGATATGCGGCTCCGCCGCGATGGGGGTCCCCCGCTCGAGCGAAGCCGAGAGTGGGGGAGCGACCAGCCACAGGCGACCGTCGGTCTCAGTTCGACGTCGCGCCGATCGTCGTCGAGCCCGTCGTCAGAAACCTGGTCGACGGCAGCGACCCGTCCACCTGCCGGGAGGCATACGCGGTCTTCGCGTCCGTGGTGGCGAACGCCGGTGTGGCGACACCCGCGTCCCAGTTGTTGGCCGCCGAGACGGTGGCACTGCCGAGCTTCGCCTTCGCGTCGCCGTTGCCGACGGCGAGGTTGCGTGCGAGACGCGCCGTGCCGGTGGCGAAGTAGAAGCCGTCCTCGGTGTTGGCGTAGGCGGTGTTGCGGTACAGCACGATGGCGCCGGTGTTGGAGTTCTCGGTGAAGCCGTGCAGGGTGTTGTCCCAGGCGGCGTTGTTCTGCACCTTGTGGGCGACGGAGGCTCCGCCGCCGCCCAGCTTGAAGCCGTTGCCGTTGCCCTCGAACGCGGGGTCGGACCAGCGGTTCTTGCCGTTGCCGAACGCCCAGGAGTTCTTGATGGTGACCGGCGAGGAGAACTGCCACAGGTCGAGGCCGTCATCCGAATTGCTGTAGAGGCGGGCGCCGTCGAGGACGTTGCCGGTGCCGGAGCCGAACTTGACGGCGATGCCGTCGGCGTTCTGGCCGTGTCCGGCCGGGTCGTAGTTGCCGTAACTGTCCAGGTTCTGCACGAGGTTGTTCACGGTGCCGTCGCCGCGCAGGGTGAAGCCGGAGTCGCCGTTGTCGGCGGTGACGAGGTTGCGGAAGATGCCGCCGGTGGAGGAGGTGACGACGAAGCCCTGGGCCGGGGAGTTCTGGAAGGTGAGGTTCTCGACGGTCCAGTAGCTGCCGTGGATCCCGGCGAGCCAGGAACCGTCGGGCAGCTTGGATCCGTCGATCTTCACCTTCTCGCTGCCGTACGCCTTCAGCGTGATCCGGCTCGAACTCGTCCCACTGGCCGTGGACTTGAGGCTCACGGTGGGGGTGTACGTGCCGCCGCGCACCTGGATGGCCGTACCGGCGACGGCGTTCTTGACGGCCGACTCCAGTTCGGGGGTGGTGGAGACGGTGACCGTCGTCGAGGCGGCCTGGGCGCCACCTTCGGACAGGCCGAGGTACACGCCGCCCGCCCCCGCGGCGACGGCCACTGCCGCGGCGATCGAGAGGGTGCGCGTCCTGCGGTGGCGTCCGGTGCTCTGACGCACTGGGGCGTTCCTTTCCTAGGGGGATGGAGCGAAACGGGCCGGAGGGGCCGCCCCGGCCCGTTTCTGAGATCCGGTCGTCGCAGTGGCCGGAAAGGTTGCCGGGGCCGCGCGAAAAGGACCGAAACTTTCGGTCCCCTCCCGCCCCGGCAGCACCGATTGACGCAGCGTCCTCGGCAGATGACACTCCGAAGGCGCGTCATCCAACAAAAATCCCCACACTCACACAGGATGTGCCATGCGCCGCCCCACCGTCCGCACGTTCCTCCCGCTTCCTTTCCTCGCCCTCCTCTTCACCCTGTTGACCGCCCCGCCGGGCAGCACGCAATCAGGAGCACCACCTGTGAAGGACACCCAGTACGCCGGTTATCTCTTCGCCTACTTCACCGGCGAGGGCACCGCCGACGGTGAGCAGATCCGCTACGCCCTCAGCCGCGGCAACGACCCGCTGCACTGGCGGGAGCTGAACGCGGGCAAGCCGGTCCTCACCTCCACCATCGGTGAGAAGGGCCTGCGCGATCCGTTCGTGATCCGCTCCCCCGAGGGCGACAAGTTCTACATGATCGCGACCGACCTGCGCATGTACCGCAACTCCAGCGGCAGTTGGGACCACGTGCAGCGGCACGGCAGCAAGTCCATCATGGTGTGGGAGTCCACCGACCTGGTGCACTGGACCGACCAGCGCCTGGTGAAGGTGTCCCCCGACAACGCCGGCAACACCTGGGCGCCGGAGGCCTACTGGGACGAGACGCTCGGCGAGTACGTCGTCTTCTGGGCGTCGAAGCTGTACGCCGACGACGACCCGGACCACACCGGCTCGACGTACAACAAGATGCTGTACGCGACGACGAAGGACTTCCGCACCTTCAGCGAGCCGAAGGTCTGGAACGACCCCGGCTACTCGGTGATCGACTCGACGGTGGTCGAGCACAAGGGGACGTACTACCGCTACACCAAGGACGAACGGGACCCGAGCTCGTCCAGCCCCTGCTCGAAGTTCATCACCGCGGAGAAGTCGACGACGCTCACCTCGACGGCGTACGACTTCGTCGCCGACTGCATCGGCAACGGATCGATGGACCGCGGCGAGGGGCCGACGGTCTTCAAGTCCAACACCGAGGAGAAGTGGTACCTGTTCATCGACGAGTACGGCGGCCGCGGCTACCTCCCCTTCGAGACGACCGACCTCGACTCCGGCCGCTGGACCATGTCGAAGGACTACCAGCTGCCCGCGAGCCCGCGGCACGGCACCGTCATTCCGGTGACGCAGGCGGAGTACGACCGGCTGCTGGCCGCCTACCCGGTCAGCCCGACATCGGTCGTCGACGCGACGGCCATGGGACAGCAGGGCTATGCGATCGTCACCGAGGCGCAGAGCAAGGTGGTCCTGCCGATGGACCCGAAGGTGAACCTCCGCCATCTGGCGCCCACCCTGGCCGTCGGCGCGGGCGCGAGGGTGTCCCCGCCCTCCGGCACCCGCCGCGACTTCCGCACCCCGCAGACCTACACGGTCACCGCGGCCGACGGCACGACCCGCACCTGGACGGTGGAGGCGGTGGCGACCCGCAGCCCGGTGTTGCCCGGTCTGTACGCCGACCCCGACATCCGCTACATGGACGGCCGCTACTGGATCTACCCGACCACGGACGGCTTCCCCGGCTGGAGCGGCACACGGTTCAAGGCCTTCTCCTCGAAGGACCTCGTCCACTGGAAGGACCACGGCGTGATCCTGGACCTGGGCCCGGACGTCTCCTGGGCGGACCGGAACGCCTGGGCGCCGGCCATCGCCGAACGCGACGGCAAGTACTACTTCTACTTCTGCGCCGAACAGCAGATCGGCGTCGCGGTCGCCGACTCCCCCGCCGGCCCGTTCAAGGACGTGCTCGGCAAACCCCTGGTCGCCAAGGGCGGCCAGTTCACGGGCCAGATGATCGACCCGGCGGTCTTCACGGACGACGACGGGACGTCGTATCTCTACTGGGGCAACGGCCGCGGATACGTGGTGCCGTTGAACGACGACATGGTGTCGTTCGACACGGCCGAGGTGAAGGACATCACCCCGGCGAACTTCCGTGAGGGTGCCTTCGTGGTGAAGCGCCAGGGCACCTATTACTACATGTGGTCCGAGGACGACACCCGCAGCGAGAACTACCACGTCGCCTACGCCACCGGCCCCACTCCGCTCGGCCCGTGGACCAAACGGGGCACCATCCTCCAGAAGCGCCCCGAGTACGGCATCCTCGGCACCGGCCACCACTCGGTGGTGAACGTCCCCGGCACCGACGACTGGTACATCGTCTACCACCGCTTCGCCCTCAACGGCCCCGGCAGGCCGGGCGGGGACGGCACCCACCGGGAGACCACCGTCGACCGCCTTCGGTTCGCGGCCGACGGGACGATCGAGCCGGTGGTGCCGACCCTGGGCTCGATCAGGCCCGTGCGGGACTGACCGCCGGACCGGGTTGTTGCCGAGGGCCTGGTTCCAGGACTGCGTCGAGCCAACGGAGGACCTCGTCCTGCATACGGTCGACGAAGACATGACCGAGATCCGGCCAGGTCCTCAGCAGCAACGCCTCCTCGGCACGGCAGGAGCGCCAGACGGCCCGCAGCCTGTCGTACGCCATGCGGACGCCGGCGGCGGGGAACAGCGGATCCAGTGCGCCGTTGAAGAAGAGCATCGGCCTGGGGGCGGCGATGCTCGCCACGTCGGGGATGTCGAGATGCCGGGCGAGCCCGGGGTGGAGCATGTAGTACGCCGACTGCCCGCGCAGCGTGTTGTTGCCGGGCACCATCATCTCCTTCAGGCCGGTCATCCAGCAGACGCAGGCCGCGGCCGCGATGTCGTCCGTGAGCGCGGCGGTCTGCCAGGCCCGGTAGGCGCCCATGGAGAAGCCGAGCGCCGCGACGCGATGCGGGTCGACGCGGTCCAGGCCGGCCAGGAATCCGGCGGCGCGGACGTCCTCGCGGGCCATGAGTCCGGAGAGGGAGGAGCCGAGGTTGTAGAGGTTGGTGGCCAGCGCCTGCTGTTGGTCGTAGGCGAGGGGGCCTCTGTCGCCCCAGCCGAGGGCGTCCACGGCGAACACGACGTAGCCGTGCCGGGCGAGTTCGTCGCCGATGAACCGCCCGCTGAAGTGCCGGTCGGCCCAGGCCTGCGCGGCGGCCTCCCGGGTGTCGTCGTACCAGGGCCGGACGAGTTTCTCCTTGCCGATGTCGAACCTGGCGCCGTGGTCGTGCAGAAGCAGCACGGCGGGGAAGGGGCCGGTGCCGTGCGGGGTGAGCAGGGCGCCGCGGACGCGCTCGTAGCCGGTGAGCGAGAGGGTCACCAGCTCCCGGGTGAAGCCGTCACCTCGGGAGCGGGAGCCGAATGCGGGCGCGTACGGGATCGCGTCCTGGCGTGCCACGACGAGCAGTTCCTCGACCTTGGCCCGGGCGGCGCGTCGCCACGCCGGGAAGGAGCGGATCGGCGAGCTGCCCCAGGCGAGCGGGAAGTCCAGCTCCGCCTTCAGGGCCGGGTGGAAGTCCGGCAGCGGCCCGTCGACGGAGTCAGGTGCGCTCATACGGCCTCCAGTCACCGAGATAGGTGCGCCGGGTGTGTCCGGCCGCCGTCTCCGGCGTCAGCTGCGGCCGGTTCTCCGGCACCGGAATCAGCGCGCCCGGACCCGAGTTGGCGTACTCCGCGAAACGCATCGACTGCCACGGATAGGTCTCACGCATGTTGGCGTAGGGCGCTACCGCGTCGATGCCGGGGCCGAGCCAGGTGTCCCGCACGGTGAGCATCGGGTGGGCGGTGGTGTCGGAGCTGGGCACCCAGGGGCGGGCCAGCTTGTAGAAGGCGTCCGGGGCCTCGCTGCTGACCCGGCTCCGCATCACGAGGTAGCCGCGCGGGTTGGCGCCCGCCGTGGAGGGCGCGAAGACGAAGCCGTACGGGGCGCCGGTCAGGTCGGTGCGGTTCAGCGTGCGGAAGTGGCAGTGCTCGTACACCGCCGTCGCCCGGCCGAAGACGAAGTCGACATCGCCCTCCACATAGCAGTGGGCGTAGTACTGGCGGGCGAAGAGGCCGAGGCCGAACGAGTCGGCGTACAGGGTGTCCTGGTGACCGAGGAACCGGCAGTGGTGGAAGGCGGAACGGTCGCCCTGCACCTTGATGGCGACGGCCTGGGTGCCGGAGATGCCGGGATGGTCGGCACGCAGCCAGTCGTTGGCGAAGGTGATCCAGCGGGCGGTGAAGCCGTCGGTGCGGATCAGAGTGGTGGCCGAGCCGCTGGTGCCGTAGGTGCCGGAACCGTCGGGCTTCGGGGTGCCGGCCGCGTTGTCGTAGACGATCACCACGTCCCGCGGATCCTCGCTCGCGCCGATCCAGGTCATCTCGGTGGCGGCCTCGGTGCGCTGCCCGGTGGCCGGGTCGACGACCCCGGCGCTCACCGTCTCGCGGTAGAAGCCGGGCGCGATGACCAGGGTGAATCCGGCGGTGGTGGCGGCGTCGACGGCGGCCTGGACGGTGGTGAAGTCGCCGTGCCCGTGCGGATCGACGTAGACCGTCTTCGGCGTCAGCCGCCGGGCCGGTGACCCGTGGCGGCCGAACGGGCGCCGCTGTTCGTGGGCGTGCGCGGACAGCGGCGCCAGGCCGAGGGCGGCGCCGGCACCGGCGCTCGCCATGAGGAATCCCCTTCGGGACATGGGGAGTCGGAGGTGGGGCGAGGGCATGCGGGTGCTCCTTCGCGGTGCGGCTCGGTCGGTGGATGAGCGCCGGGGCGGACTGCGATCGACGCGGCCCGCCCCGGCCCGTACGTGGCGGACGTCAGCGCAGCCGGCCGGCGCCGGCGCGGTCGCCGACGATCCTGGGGACCCACCGCACCGGGTCGACCTTGGTGCGCAGGGTGGGCGTCCAGCCCGCGCCCGACTGGAGGGTCTCGCCCGGGATCTCCGCGTTGTGCACGGCGATGAGGTCGGTCGGCTTCCCGTTGACGTGGTTGCCGACGGCGGTGACGGGCGCCTCGTTCCACTTCTTCAGGATCTTCGCCGGACTGACCCCGTCCGGCAGGGTGAACGCGTTGTGCTCGGCGACGAGTTGGGACTCCTTGCCGATGCCGAAGCTGTAGGAGTAGCCGGGGCCGGCGACGAAGTGGTTGTTGTACGAGTCGACCTGTCCGAACCGGACGCGCGGCGCGCGCTCGATCAGGTTCGCGAACAGGTTGTGGTGGAAGGTGACCTTCAGATGCCCCCGGTCGCCGACGGCGGTCGACTCGCTGTCGCTGTTGCCGATCAGGATCGTCTTGTCGTGGTCGGCGAAGACGTTCCAGGAGGCGGTGACGTAGTCGGCGCCCCGGACGATGTCCAGCTCGCCGTCGTGCTGCTGGTACAGCATGCCGAAGTAGGTCGGCGCGGCGCTGTCGGGGTGGTCGCCGTCCGTGAAGGTGTTGTGGTCCAGCCAGACGTGGGTGGAACCGTAGACGACCGCGCTGTCGTACTCGGAGTTCCAGTTCCCGGTCGACCCGTCCGTGGGGTCCCACTGCGGGAAGCAGTCGACGGGGCTCTCGATGGTGAGGTTGCGGACGATGACGTTGTCGACGCCCTTGATCTGGAGGCTGGCGCCCTTGAAGCCGGCGTTGCGCCCGATGCCGATGATGGTGGTGTTGGCGGGGACGAAGGCCTTGATGGCCGCGTCCTGCCGGGCGGCGGAGGCGCGGCGCAGCCCCTCGGGACTGTCGGCGGGCTCGGCACTCAGGTCGGTGTCCAGCCCCCACTTCTCCGGCGCGTACTTCTCCAGATAGGCGTCGAAGTCGTACCCGGGCGCGGCGAAGGCGTCGCACCCCTCGGCGACCGCGTCGATGGCACCCTTCACCTTGATGATCTTCGGCGCGTCACCGCCGTCGGCGAGGGCCGCCCTGAACTCGGCCCAGCTGGTGACCGTGTACACATGCTCGGCGTCGGCGGCGGCACCTCCCGTGGTGCCGGTGCCGTACGCGCCCCAGCCGTCGTTGGCGCCGAGCACTTGACGGGCGGTGTCCCGGTGCCCGTCCGCCCCGGCGGAGGCGGTCCCCGCGACGGACAGCACCAGGGCGGTGCAGCCCACGAGCGAAGTAATGACAAGTCCATGACATCTCTGCTTGCGCACTGTGCGGCTCTCCTCGCGTTATGCGCCCGCGGCGTCGGCCGCCTCGGGCCAGGTGATCCAGGAGGTGGGGATGTCGTCGTCCAGCCGGACGACGTCCCGCGGCGCGAGCACCCTCGTACGCAGCAGCTCCCGCGCCACCAGCCGGGCCACGGCGATCGCGCCCGGCGGATTGAAGTGCGTGTTGTCCTGCTCGGTCGCGGTCCAGTTGAAGTACGCCTTGGTCCCCTCGACCCCGAGCTCCTGCCACAACCCCAGCGACAGCGCCTGAACGTCGAGCAACGCCACCCCTTCCTCCTCGGCGAGCGCACGCATCGCCGCCGGGTAGTCGCCATGGCTCGGCACCGCGTTGCCGCCCACATCGAACCTCCGACGCTCGACGGGAGTGACCAACACCGGCCGCGCACCACGCGCACGGGCACCGTCGACGTACAGCCGCAGGTAGTCCTGGTACGTGGTCCAGGGCTCGGTGTAACGCGCGGGGTCGGTGACCTTCTCGTCGTTGTGCGCGAACTGGACGAGCAGAAAGTCACCCGGCCGTATCGCGGCGAGGATGACGTCGAGTCGTCCCTCGTCTACAAAACTCTTCGAACTCCGCCCGTTCACAGCGTGATTGGCAACGAGCCGGCCCTTGTGGAGAAAGAAGGGGAACGCCATTCCCCACCCGGTCTCGGGCGCGGCGTCGGCGTATTTCTGAGCGGCGGTGGAGTCACCGGCGATGTAGAGGGTGCTCCGTCGGCCGCCGGCCTGAGCGGTTCCGGTTGCCGCAATGGTGAGAGGTACGGCAGCGAGAGCAGCAGAGGCGACCTGTCTACGCGTGAGTGACACGACGATGTGCCCTTTCAACAGGGGGATGGGAAGCTAACCCAGGGGCGCGGTGCTGTATCAATATGCGGCTCCGCCGCGTGGGCGCGACCAGCCAGGGACGGCCCGCAGCCCGAAAACCACAGACCGCCCCACGGCGAACCCGAACAACTAACCCTGCTGTTCCTTCCATTCGGCCTGCGCCTCATTCAGCTGCTCGGCCAACGTGTCCAGAAACTCCTTCGCACCCATGTCCCCCAGCAGCACCTTCTGGAAGTTCGGCTCATTGTCCGCCTTGGAGATCGTGTTCCAGTCCGGCAGGTAGTACGGCAACTGCACGATGGTCGTAGACCCATCACTCAGCGCCTCCGCAGCCAACTTCGTCGGCTCCGCCTCGGAAATCCACGCGTCCTTCGCCGCATCGGTGTGCGCCGGCACCTGCCCCGCAGACTCGTTGAACTTCGAGTTCGCCTCGGGCGAGGTCGCGAACTCGATGAACTTCCACGCGGCTTCCTTGTTCTTGGAGCTCTTGAACACCCCGAGCCCGTCCACCGGGTTGGACACCTGCACCCGCTTGCCGCCGGGCCCGATCGGCTGCGGAATGCCCCGGAACTTGTCCGTGCCGAACGCCTTCACGTGGTCCTGGTACGAGCCCAGGTTGTGGTTCAGCATGCCGATGGTGCCGGAGTCCCACTGCGCGACCATCTTGGTGAAGTCGTTGTTGAGGTCGGCGGCCGGGGTGACCTTCTTGTAGAGGGCCGCGTACTTCTCCAGCGCCGCCACGTTCTTCGCGTCGTTGACCGTGGTCTTCTCACCGCTCGCGTCCCAGAAGGACGTGATCCCGGACTGCCCGTACATGGCGTCCAGCGCCTGGGCGATCGACCCCGCCCCGCCCCGGATGGTGTACCCGAACTCGTTCTTGCCCGTGTCGGTGAGCTCCTCGGCGGCCTTGTAGAAGGCGTCCCAGGTGGTGGGGTCCTCCAGTCCCGCCTTCTTGAACAGGTCGGTGCGGTAGTACAGGACACCGTTGTTCGCGGAGGTCGGGATCGAGTACAGCGCGTCGTCGCCACCGCCGGCCGCCTTCAGCGACTCGACCATGTCCTCGTTGAGCTTGCCGTTCAGCGACGACTTGGCGAGCCGCTCGTCCAGCGGCTCCAGCGCGCCCTGCGCGGCGAACCCGGCGAGCATGGCCGCGCCGACGCCGCCGACGTCCGGCAGGCCGCCGCCCTGGATGGCGGTGTCGACCTTGGACTGGTACTCGGTGGAGGCGATCCCGACGTACTCGACCTTGATGTCCGGGTTCGCCTTCTCGAAGTCGGCGATGATCTCCTTCCAGATGTCGGTGCGGACACCGCCATTGTTGTCCCAGAAGACGATCTTGCCCTTGCCGCTGCCCTCGCCGCCCTTGTCGCCGGCCGCACCGCTGCCGTCGTCGCCGCAGGCGGTGACGGTCAGCGCGAGCACGGCGCCCAGGGCGACGGCGGCCGGCATACGACGCCTGCCGGTGCTGCTTCTGCGATTGCTGATCTTCATTGGTCGGCTCTCTTCTTCTGGATCCAACGGAGATGTGAAGGTGTGTGGGGGTCAGTGGTGATCGGCGGGGCTGTGCAGCCCGGTGCCGATCTGCTTCTGCGGTCCTGCGAAGCGCTTGACCAGCGTCGGGACGGCTGATGCCGGGTCCAGCCGGTAGTCGTAGAAGGCACGCGGGTCGAAGGCCGCGCCCCACTCGTCGTGCCGCCCGGTCGTGCCCTTGAGGATCGACCCGCGCTGCACCAGCTCGGCCGTGCTGTCGGCCTGGTAGGGGTGCTGGACGTCCTCGTAGTAGGAGTTCTCGATGACCATCTTCGTCTTGCCGCGCGACCAGTTCCCGTACGTCCACACGGGGTCGCCCGGATCCGCCTGCGCGGTCAGGTAGTTGTTGTAGAGGTGCGCGTAGGCGGCGTTGTCGACGGAGGGGTTGCGCTGCTTGGTGTTGGCGAACAGGTTGTGGTCGATCGTGATCTGCGTCCTGACGTCGGTCGTCCAGCCGAGCCCGAACGTCTTGTTGTTGTTCTCGAACCGGTTGTAGGAGACGGTCACGTACTCGCTGTCCTTGCGGACATCGAGCTGCCCGTCGCAGATGTTCGAGAAGCGGTTGTGGTCGACCCACACGTGGTGGACGGTGTCCATCTGGATGCCGTCGAAGTCGGTGTCCTTGCAGTCCCAGTTGCCCTCGATCGCCGAGTCGCGGATCGTCAGGTTGCGGATGATCACGTTGTGGGTGCCGGGGCTGAGATGGAACTCGCCCTGCACCAGCTCACCGCTCGTCCCGACGCCGACGATCGTCTTGTCCGAGGCGACCTCGATGCTCGCGCCGAACGGCTGCGCGGTGATCGTGCCCTTGACGCGGATGACGTACGGCTCGGGCGCGACCGCGTACTGCGCCAGCGAGGCCTGGTCGGTGACGGTGACGACCTTGCCGCCCGCACCGCCGGTCGTGCCGCCGGCCAGGGAGGCAAAGCCGTGGGGGCGGTCGGTGAAGCGGTCGGCCGTGACCGGAGCGGTCGGGGCGGCGTCCGCCTCGACCGCGCCCAGTCCCAGCGCGGCGACCAGGCCCATGACGGCGGCCAGGGCTCTGCCCGCTCCTGGCAAGCGCTTGCTCCGGAAGTGCGTCATTGCGGCTCCCAACAGGCGTGCGGTGACTTCACATGGCGGTGATGCGGAAGTGCGTGAACATGCCGGCGCCGGCATGCCCCGGCCCGTCCTCGGGCGCGAGGGCGAACAAACCGAGCAGGGCGCCGACCCACCGCCAGGGGGTGGCGGCGAAGACCTGCCCGGAGGGACGCGGGCCGTCGCCGACGTCGTAGAAGAAGCGGCAGCGCGCCCCGGATCCGATCTCGATCCGCAGCAGCGCCCGCCCCTCCGGAGCCGGCCGCGGATGATCGGCGTCCCGCTCCCTCTCAGCCACACCCTCGGCGAACCGGTGCACGAGGTGGACGGTCCCGTCGGCCGCCCGCTGCAACCCGATCCAGCTGAACGCGTCCCCGAGCACCGCGAGCCCGGCCCGTGCCCCCGGTTCCTCGCTGTCGAGCCGCAGTTCCACCTCGACGACGGCCGGCCTTCCGGGCAGCCGCTGGGTGAGGATGCTCGGCAGTCTGCGCAGGTCGTGCGCGTCGGCCGAGCGGACGCAGGTCAGCCGTAGCCCGTCGCCGGAGTGCTGGGTGACCCAGCCGTCGCGCAGGTTGGCCGTCCACTGCCACTGGCGGCCGTACCGCCCGCCGGGGAAGTCGTCGTCGGTGGCGGGCGCGGCCGGCGGCTGCGGCGGCAGATCGGGCCGTTCGTGTACGGCGACGGGTGCGCCGTCGTCCCCGAGCACCGGCCAGCCTCCCCCACTCTCGGCTGCGCTCGAGCGGGAGGTGCCCCCATCCCCCCAGCGCATCGGCTGGAGGTGCACCACCCGGCCGTAGGCGCCGCGCTGCTGGAAGTGCACGAACCAGTCCTCGCCGGACGGGGTGCGCACCCAGCCGCCCTGGTGCGGTCCGTTGACGTCGGTGTCCTTCTGCTCGAGGACGACCTTCTCCTCGTACGGCCCGAAGAAGCCGCGTGAGCGGAAGGCGCCCTGCCAGCCGGTCTCCACTCCCCCGGCGGGCGCCAGGATCCAGAACCAGCCGTCGTGCCGGTAGAGCTTGGGCCCTTCGAGGGTGAACCAGCCGGGGATGCGGTCGGCGTCGACGATCACCTTGCCCTCGTCGAGGAGGGAGGTCGCGTCGGGGTGCATGCGGTGACCGGTGAGGCGGTTCTTGATCCCGGAGCGGGACCTGGCCCAGGCGTGTACGAGGTAGGCCTCGCCCGTTTCGTCGTCCCACAGGGGGCAGGGGTCGATCAGGCCCTTGCCCGCCTTCAGGAGGTGCGGGCGGGTCCAGGGGCCGCGTATCTCCGGGGCGTTGATCTGGTAGATGCCCTGGTCTGGGTCGCCCCAGAAGATCCAGAAGCGGTCGTCGTGATGGCGCAGGGACGGTGCCCAGACGCCGCAGTCGTGCCGGGGCGTGGCGAACGCGTCCGCCGGTTCCAGGCGGTCCAGGGCGTGTCCGATCAGCGTCCAGTTGACCAGGTCGCGGGAGTGCAGCAGGGGAAGGCCGGGGACGCGGCCGAAGCTGGAGGCGGTGAGGTAGAAGTCGTCGCCGACGCGGATGACGTCCGGGTCGGACCAGTCGGCGTCGAGGATCGGGTTGCGGTACGTGAGGTCGGTCTGCTGCGCGGTCACTGGGTCACCGCCTTCCGGGCCAGGGCCGCGGCCTCGTCCCGGCCGAGCCGGCCGTCGGCGACGACGGTGACGATCCGGCGGACGACGGTGTCGCCGGGCGGGATCGGCAGCCGCTCGTCGTGGGCGAGCGAGGAGCCGACGCCGGGGTATTCGGCGGTGCGGACGAACCAGGGGTCCCGGCGGGTGGCATCGGTGGCGCCGGTGAAGACCAGCGTCCAGCTTCCCTGCCCTGTCAGGGCCAGCCAGTCGGCGCGGGTGCCGTGCACCTGCTCCTCGCCCTCGGCACCGGCCGTGAAGACGGCGGGTGCGTCCGCCTCCTTGCGGGCGCGCCAGAAGAAGCCGCCGTAGGCCGCTCCGGGGCGCCCGTTGGTGGCGGGACTGCCGATCGACAGCGGGCCGGAGGTGATGTTGGTGAGGGCGAAGGTGAAGTCCAACGCCCAGGCGGTATCGGTGAGTTCGGTTGCGGCGACCGTACGGCGCTCGCGCAGCACCTCTGCTCCCGCGGCCACCCAGCGCAGTTCCTCGACGAATCCGTCGGGATCGCGGAGCTGGAAGGCGACGTGCCGCTGGGCGCCATGGTTGTCGAGCTCGGTCGGACCCTGGCCGCGGACGTAGGTGCGCCCGCCCCAGAAGTTGTGCCCCTCGACGTCGGGAACGGCGACACCGACGCCGAGGTGGTGCAGGTGGTCGGCGGGGCTCAGCTCGGTGACCGCCGTGCCGGCCAGAGTGGTGACGGGGTGCAGGTACGGGCGCGGGGAGAGCCGGTCCGGGAGTTCGGGCCGGGTGACGTACCGGCCGACCGGGCGGCCCGCGACGCGCAGAACCGGGGAGTCATGGGTCGTCATCGGGTGCTCACCTCCTTACGGTCGTTCCGCAGTGCGTTCCCGAGCGCCCACGGAGCGCCCAGCTCTGAGTAGAGGGCGAGGGTGTCGGCGGCGGCCGCGACCAGTCCGTCGACGCCGGGCACCACCCGACGGTGCTCGCCGGCGAGGAGATGCCAGGCGGAGTCGGGCAGCGGGGCCGGGTCCGGGGCCTGCCGGATCGCCTCCACGACCCGCATGAAGGCGCCCGTCGTGTCCGGCGGGACCAGCAGGTCGGCGCCGGTGGTGAGGTGCTCGACCAGGTTCTCCAGCAGGTCGGTGCGGCCGTGCTCCGACTCCTGCGGGCCGTGGTCCGCCCGCTGGAGCAGGACGCGGTCCTGCTTGTACCAGAGGGTGATCCGGCCCCGGCTGCCATGCACCAGCACGTAGGGCTCGTCGGGCCGCTCGGCGCACAGGGTGGCGGCAACGGTGACCGGGCGGCCCCCGGTGGTGGTGACGCGGACGCAGGAGGTGTCGTCGGCCTCGATGGCGTTGGCCCGCCACAGCTCCGTCTCGATGGCGGTGACGTCCTCGGCGCGGGTGGCACCGCTGAGGGCGAGTGCGGTGGCCACGGCGTGCGCGAGCGGGTTGGTGAGCGCCCCGTCGATCACGTCGACGCCGTTCATCCTGCGCCGGCCCGCCCACGGTGCCCGCCGGTAGTACGCCTCGTCGCGCGCCCAGGCGCCGGCCCCGCCGACCCCGGTCACCTCGCCGATCGCACCGTCGGCGATCAGCTCCCGGATCGCGGGCACGGCGTGCGAGCCCAGCGACTGGAAGCCGATCTGACAGGCGACGCCCGCCTCGGCGACCCCGTCGGCCATCCGGCGGAACTCGGCGTACGACGGCGCTGGCGGCTTCTCCAGCAGGAGGTGGACGCCTCTGCGCGCGGCCGTCAGCGCAAGGTCGGTGTGCGTGGGGATCGGCGTGCAGATGACAGCGACGCGGGCACCGGTGGAGTCGAGCAGCGCGCCGAAGTCGGCGGACTGCGCCGGGAGTTCGCCGCCGAACTCCTCCTCGGTGAGCGGGGTCAGCTCACAGATGCCCGCCAGTCGTACGAGACCCCGCTCCTGGAGCCGGCGGATGTTCTGCACGTGCCAGCGGCCGTGCCCTCGGGCGCCCGCGAGTACCACGGGCAGTGGTGTGGTCATGGGATCCTCCCCGCGCCCGCTCCGCGTGCCACCTCTCCGGCGATCCGGATGATCCTCCGGCGCACCCTCATCAGCCCTTCACCGCCCCCGCGCTGAACCCGGTGATCAGCCACTTCTGGATGAAGGCGAACACGAGCACCACCGGGACGGCGGCGATGATGCCGCCCGCCGCGAGGGCGCCCAGGTCGACGCTGTCCGCGCTCATCAGGGTGTTCAGGCCGACCGGGATGGTCTGCTTCTGCTGGTTGTTGAGGAACATCAGGGCGAACAGGAAGTGGTTCCAGGAGTGCACGAAGGCGAAGGAACCGACCGCGATCAGCCCGGGGCGCAGCAGCGGCAGTACGACGACCCGGAAGGCCGTCATGCGGTTGCAGCCGTCGACCCAGGCCGCCTCCTCCAGGGAGTACGGCACGTTCTTGATGAAGTTGCTGATGAGGATCATCGACAACGGCAGCTGGAAGACCGTCTAGGCGAGGATGACGCTGCCGAGCGAGTTGATCATCTGCAGTTCGGCGAAGATCTCGAACAGCGGGACCAGCAGCAGCGCGCCCGGCACGAACTGGGAGCAGAGCAGGGCGAGCATGAAGGCCCGCTTGATGCGGAAGTCGAACCGGGCGAGCGCGTAACCGCCCGCCAGGGCGACGACGGTCGTCAGGAAGAGGGTGGCCAGGCCGACGAGCACGCTGTTCTGGAAGTAGGTACCGAAGCTTCGCTCCGTCCAGACCTTCTCGAAGTGGTCGAAGGTCATCGGCCAGGGGACCAGGGAGGTCGAGCCGGCCGGGCGCAGGGCGAAGAGCAGGATCCAGTAGAAGGGGATGAGGGTGAAGAGCAGGTAGATCGACAGCGGCAGATAGATCTGCCAGCGCGGGGCCTCGTCCCAGGCGCGGCGCTTCTTCGCCGGACGCTGCGGCTCGCGCACCGTGCGCCGGGGCGCGGGCGCGACCATGGTGGCCTCCTTGGTGGTGCTCACTTGTCCTCACCTCCGAACTTGCTCAGCCGCAGATAGACGATCGAGCAGAAGAGCAGGATCACGAACGCGACCGTGGTCAGGGCCGACGCGTAGCCGAAGTTGTGGGCGTCGACGCTGGTGTTGGCGATGTACAGCGGGAGTGTCGTGGTCTCGCCGGCCGGCCCGCCGCCGGTGAGGGTGTACAGCAGGTCGACGTTGTTGAACTCCCACACCGCACGCAGCAGCGTCGACAGGACGATGGCGTCCTTCAGGTGCGGAAGGGTGATGTGCCAGAACTGCTTGAGCCGGCTCGCCCCGTCGACCTCGGCGGCCTCGTACAGGTCCTTCGAGACGGACTGGAGGTCGGCGAGGATGAGGATCGCGAAGAAGGGCACGCCGCGCCACAGGTCGGCGACGATCGCCGCCGGGAACACGGTGGAGGTGTCCGACAGCCAGCTGGTGCCGTACGAGCCGATGCCCATGTCCGCGAGGTAACGGGTGATGCCGGTCTGGGAGTTGTAGAGCAGCACCCAGATCGCGGAGGTCAGCACGCCGGAGACGGCCCACGGGGAGAAGACCATCGCCCGGCCGAGGGCCCGGCCCACGAACGTCTGGTTGACGATGAGGGCCAGCGCGAGACCGAACAGCAGCTGGAGTCCGACCTCGACGACGACCCACTTGGCGCTGAAGATCAGCGTGTCCCAGAAGAGCGGGTCCTCGGTGAAGGCGTGGACGAAGTTGTCGAAGCCCGCGAAACCGTTCCGCCATGGCTTCGTGGGGTTGTAGTCCTGCAGGCTGTAGTAGAAGACGCTGAGCACCGGGTAGGCGATGAAGCCCAGCATCAGCAGGGCCGCCGGGGCGATCAGCAGGTACGGCAGCCTGCGCGGCGTGGCGGAGGCACGGCGCCGCCTCGGTGGCGCGGGCGGTTTCGCCACGGCTGCGGCTTGGGCCATGACTGTTCTCCGTTCTCGTACGTCGTGCGTGCGTCGTGCGGGAAGCGCTTTCTCCCTGTGCAGGGGTGTGCGCTGTCGTGCTGGGGTTCAGCCCGCGTACGGGTCCGCGACCTTGCCCGGACGGGCCAGGAACTCGAAGTCGCAGCCGGTGTCGGCCTGGGTGATCTGTTCGTTGTAGAGCGCGCCGTAGCCGCGCTCGTACCGTGCGGGCGGCGGCGTCCACTCGGCTTTGCGGCGCTCCAACTCCTCGTCGTCCACGGTGAGGTGGAGGGTGCGTGCCTCGACGTCCAGGGTGATCAGGTCCCCGGTCCGGACGAGTGCCAGCGGTCCGCCGATGTACGACTCGGGCGCCACGTGCAGCACACACGCGCCGTAACTCGTGCCGCTCATCCGGGCGTCGGAGATCCGCACCATGTCCCGTACGCCCTGCTTCAGCAGGTGGTCGGGGAGCGGCAGCATGCCGTACTCGGGCATTCCCGGGCCGCCCTTGGGTCCGGCATTGCGCAGCACCAGCACGCTGTCGGCGGTGATGTTCAGCGACGGGTCGTTGATGGTGCGCTGCATCGTCCTGTAGTCGTCGAAGACGACCGCGGGGCCGGTGTGCTTGAGCAGATGCGGCTCGGCGGCGATGTGCTTGATGACGGCGCCGTCCGGGCAGAGGTTGCCGCGCAGGACGGCGACCCCGCCCTCGCTCGCGACCGGGTTGTCGCGCGGGCGGATGACGTCGTCGTTGTGCACCTGGGCGCCGGCGATCTGCTCGCGCATCGTGTCGTACGACACCGTCGGCCGGTCCAGGTGGAGCAGGTCCGGGATCCGGGACAGGAACCCGGGCAGGCCGCCGGCGAAGTGGAAGTCCTCCATGAGGTACGTCTGTCCGCCCGGCCGTACGTTGGCCAGCACCGGGACGGTGCGGGCGATCCGGTCGAAGTCGTCCAGCGTGAGCCGGACCCCGGCCCGGCCGGCCATGGCGATGAGGTGGATGACGGCGTTGGTGGAGCCGCCGAGGCCGAGGACGGTCGTCACCGCGTCCTCGAAGGCCTCCCGGGTGAGGATCTCGCTCAACTTCCGGTTGCGGTGGACCAGTTCGACGGCGATCAGGCCGGCCTTGGCGGCCATCCGGTCGTGCCCGGAGTCGACGGCCGGGATGCTGGACGCGCCCGGCACGGTCACGCCGAGCGCCTCGGCGGCGGCGGTCAGTGTGGACGCCGTACCCATCGTCATGCAGTGACCGGGCGAGCGTGCCAGACCGCTTTCCAGTTCCTGCATCTCGCAGTCGCCGATGAGGCCGGCGCGCTTGTCGTCCCAGTACTTCCACATGTCGGTGCCGGAGCCGAGGACTTCGTTACGCCAGTGGCCCGGCAGCATGGGCCCGGCGGGCACGAAGACCGTCGGCAGGTCGACGGAGGCCGCGCCCATGAGCAGCGCGGGCGTGGACTTGTCGCAGCCGCCCATGAGCACGGCTCCGTCGACCGGGTACGACCGCAGCAGTTCCTCGGTCTCCATCGCGAGCAGGTTGCGGTAGAGCATCGGGGTCGGCTTCTGGAAGGTCTCGCTGAGCGTGGAGACCGGGAACTCCAGCGGGAAGCCGCCCGCCTGCCACACGCCCCGCTTCACGGCCTGGGCGCGGTCGCGCAGATGGACGTGGCAGGGGTTGATGTCGGACCAGGTGTTGAGGATCGCGATGACGGGCTTGCCCAGGTGTTCCTCGGGCAGGTAGCCGAGCTGGCGGGTGCGGGCCCGGTGGCTGAAGGAGCGCAGCCCGTCGGTCCCGTACCACTGATGACTTCTGAGCTCCTCGGGACGCTTCCGGTCGGTCATATGGACCATCCGGCGGCGATGGCGGCGACCTCGGCGCGCTCGCTCTCGGGCAGCGGCCTGCTGGGCGGACGGACCTCGCGGCGGCACAGCCCGAGCGAGGCGAGGGCCTCCTTGACGACCGTGACGTTGTTGGCGGAGCCGTTGGCGGCGCGCAGCTCCTCGAAGCGGCGGATCTGCTCCCAGACCTTCATGGCGGCCGGGTAGTCGCCGGATCGAAGCGCTTCGATCATGTTCAGCGAAACGGACGGGGCGACGTTCACGAGTCCCGAGGTGAAGCCGGTGGCGCCCGCGGAGAAGTACGAGGGGGCGTACGGCTCGGCGAGGCCGGCCACCCACACGAACCGCTCCAGGCCGGCGTCGCGGGCGAAGGCGGCGAACCGGGCGGCGTCCGGGACGGCGTACTTGACGCCGATCACGTTCGGGCAGGCGTCGGCCAGCTCGGCGAGGCGGGCGCCGGTGAGCTGGCCGTTGCGGATGTACGGGACGACGCCCAGCTCGGGCACGGCCTCGGCGATGGCCCGGTGGTAGTCGACCCAGCCGCTCTGCGAGACGTACGGGTGGACGGGCTGGTGGACCATCACCATCCCGGCGCCGAGTTCACGGGCGTGCCGGGCGGAGGCGACGGCGGTCGGTACGTCGTGGCCGACGCCGACCAGGATCACGGCGCGGTCGCCGGCCTCGTCGATGGTCAGCTCGGTGACCAGCTGCCGTTCCTGCGGGGTGAGGGCGTAGAACTCGCCGGTGTTCCCGTTGGGGGTGAGGGTCCTGATCCCACCGTCGAGCAGACGACGCAGCAGGGCCCGGTGGGCGTCCTGGTCGACGGAGCCGTCCTCGGCGAACGGGGTCACCGGGATCGCCACCACGTCGGCCAGGGCCGCCCGCTGGGTCTCGAACGTCGTTGTCATTCCTGACCGTCCTCTCCCTGGGCCTCGGTCCCCGCGTCCGGGAAGGCCCGCTCGACGAACGACGCGATGTGCGCGTGGAGGGCGCGCGCGGCGCCGTCGGCGTCTCCGTCCAGAGCGAGCCGCAGGATCTCGCGGTGCTCTTGGGCCTCCCGGTCCCAGGAGGGGTCGGCGGCCCAGGCCACGGCGGAGACAAGGGCCGCCTGGTCGCGGACCTCGTCCAGCATCCGGCCGAGCAGCGGGTTGCCGCACGGCACGTACAGGGCGCGGTGGAACTCCCGGTTGGCCAGCGAGCGTTCGGCGGTGTCCGTGGCGTCGTCGGCCCTGGTCAGCGCCGACCGTGCGGCGTCCAGGGAGGCCCCGCGCCGTACGGAGCGCCGCAGTGCCTCCGGCTCGAGCAGCAGCCGCACGTCGTAGACCTCGCGCGCCATGTCCGCGTCCACCATGCGCACGGTGACGCCCTTGTACTGGCTCATCACCACCAGTCCGGTCCCGGCCAGGGTCTTGAGCGCCTCGCGCACCGGGGTCTTCGACACCCCGAACTGTGCGGCGAGTTCGGTCTCCACCAGGGCCTGACCGGGCGTCAACTGCCCGGTGAGGATGCGGCGTTTGATCTCCTCCAGCACGTACTGCGTGCGGGAGGGGATCGGCGTGGGCACAGAGGTCATGCGCGCCTCTCGGATCTCGCGTATGGGATCTCGCGTATCGCGTCTCATATATGACGTACGAAGTACGACGCGTTGAAGGTAGGAGCGCCCCGGTGTTTCGTCAATGCTTCTGACAAAGGAAGTTGCGGTTGCGTTCAGGCGGGCCGGAGGTCGCCCTCACGTGCGGTGGCGGTGGGCCCGCCGAAGGCCGCCGCGGCACGGGCGGTCTCCGATTCGGGGGTGAGGGTGGGTCCGACATGCGTGACGAGCAGCTCCCGTGCGCCTGCCGCGCGGGCGGTCGCGCCGGCGTCCTCGGGCGTCAGATGGACCTGTTCGCCTTCGCGATGCGCGTCGATGTCGGCCTCGCACAGGAACAGGTCGGATTCCCGGGCGAGTTCGATGAGGGCGGCGCAGGGCCCGCTGTCGCCGGAGTACGCCAGCACGCTCCCCGCGCACTCGGCGCGCAGCCCGTACGCCTCGGTGTCGTGGCGTACGGCCCTCGCGCCGAGGCCGAGGTCCCCGTGCCGCACCGTGTGGCCGTCGTACAGGAGCCGGAAGTCGAACACGCCGCTGAGGAACGCCGGATCCGAACGCCCGAAGAACGCCGCGAGCCGTGGTCCGCAGTCGCCCGGCGCGTAGACGGGCAGCGGTGCTGGCAGGCGGAGCCCGCCGTACGCGAACCCGTAGGCGGCAGCCAGCAGGTCGGCGCTGTGATCCGCGTGCAGGTGCGAGATCCAGATCGCCGTGAGCCGGGTGGGATCCGTGTGCCGCTGCAACTCGGCGAAGGTGCCGAACCCCGCGTCCACCCACACCTCGGCGCCTCCGCCGCGGAGCAGGTACCCGGAGCACGGCCGTCCGGGGGCCGGGTGGGGGGACGCGGTACCGAGGACGGTGAGGCTGAGGGGCACAGGGGCAGCGTACGGGCGGCCGGGATATCGCGTCTGCGGATGGCTCAGGCGCTCCTCCAGGTGCTCCTTCACACGCGGGCGCGTGCCGTGACGAGGTGGTGGCAGCGTCTGGCACGCTCTGCCGGTTCGTCGTCCCCGCCCGAGAGTTCGGCCAGGTAGTGCAGCAGGTCGGTGACGGCGTCGGAGTCCGGGCCGTCCGCGAGGAATGCCCGGGTCGCCTCCTCGACGGTGTCCTCCCGATCGAGGAGGAGCGCCCGGAACAGGCCGAAGAACCTGGTGGCGTCGTCGTCCGGGGATTCGGCCGGGCGGCTGAGCAACTCGGTCCACTGCTCCCGGCACGCCGCCGGCCCCGAGGTCACCGTGTCCAGCATGACCTTCTCGAACAGAATGCCGGAATCATCGGGATCGGATGCGGCGGCCTGCTCGAGGTCCTCCCGTGCCTGTGCGTAGCGGCCCGCCTCCCTGAGGGCCATGCCTCGGTGGGTGAGGGCCCAGACCAGGGTGGGGTCGAGATCCAGAGCGGCCGTGAAGTCGGCGACGGCTTCCTCGTAGCGGCCGGTCTGCCGGTGGGCTTCGCCGCGTTCGGCGAGGGCCCACACGAGGGTCGGGTCCTGGTCGATCGCAGTGGTGAGGGCGGCGACGGCCTCGTCGTAACGACCGGCCTGCCGGTGGACTTCCCCGCACTCGGCGAGCGCCCGTACGAGGGCCCCGTCCAGGTGGAAAGCGGCGGTGAGGTCGGCGATCGCCTCGTCGAGACGACCGGCCACGCGATGGGCCGCCCCGCGCTCGGCGAGAGCCCAGGCGTAGTCCGGATCGAGCGCCAGCGCGGCCGTGAAGTCGGCGACCGCCTCGTCGAAACGACCGGCCTGCCGGTGCGCCTGGCCACGTTCGGCCGGAGCCCAGTCCAGCGTGGCGTCGATCTCCAAGGCGGCGGAGAGGTCGGCGACCGCCTCGTCGAGACGACCGGCCACGCGATGGGTTTCTCCGCGTTGGGCGAGGGCCCAGGCGTACGGGGGGTCGAGTTCCGCGGCGGCGGTGAGGTCGGCGACGGCCTCCTCCAGGCGACCGGCTGCCCGATGGGCCGCCCCGCGCTCGGCGAGGGCCCAGACGAGGGTCCGGTCCAGGTCGAGCGCGGCGGTGAAGTCGGCGACGGCCTCGTCGTGACGACCGGCCGCCCTGTGCGTCAGCCCGCGTTGAGCCCGGCCCCAGGCGTAGGTGGGGTCGATGGCGAGAGCCGCCGTGAAGTCGGCGACCGCCTCGTCGAAGCATTCGGCCTGCTGGTGTGCCAGGGCACGGAGGATGAGGACGTCTGAGGCGAGGGTGGGGTCCAGGTCGAGCGCGGCCGTGTAGTCGGCGACGGCCTCGTCGTAACGGTGCAACCCGAAGTGGGCTTGTCCGCGGGCCAGGAGCGCCCGCGCCTGGGCCGGGTCGAGTTCGAGGGCGGCCGCGAGGTCGGTGAGGGCCTCCTCATGGCGTCCGGCCATTCCGTGGGCCTCTCCCCTTCGGGCCAGGGTCCAGGCATTGGCGGGTTCGAGCCGGAGAGCGGTCGTGAAGTCGCTGACCGCCTGGTCGGTGTGCTCGAGCCAGCGATGGACGTCACCTCGGTAGGCCCACGCGTCGGCGTTGTCGGGGTCGGTGGCAAGGGCGCGGTCCAGTTCCGTCAGCGCCTCGTCGTCGCGGTCGGCGAGATAGAGGTGCAGGCCGCGGTAGGTGTGGGCCCAGGCCCGGACAGCGGTGTCCAGCCGGCCGTGGGTCAGCAGGGCGGCCAGGGCGGTGCAGTTGGGTGCGCCGTCGGCGACGGCGTTCTGGAGGCGGTCGGCCCAGGTCAGCAGGGCCGGGTCGGCGGTGTCACGGGCCGCCTGCCCGAAGATGTCGGTCCACTGCTGCAGGATCTCCGCGTTCTGGCCGGCGGCGTGCACGGCCTGCTCGAGCGCGGCCGGCAGGTGGGTGGCGGGCTGTGCGCACAGTCGGTGGTACGTCTCGTCCAGGCAGTGTCTGCGCCACCGGCTGTCGCGCCATCGCTTGGCCTCGGGAAGCCCCTGTTCGGCTTCGGCGCGCCAAGCGGCGTGCGCGGCCGCCAGCCGGAGGTGCGCCGCGGTCCAGCGCTGGGGAGAGTGGGCTCGCTGCTGGCGGACCATGCTCGCGCGCACCACGGCGTGGTACTGCTTGAAGTCGCCGCGGCCGCTGACGAACGGCTGCTCGCACAGCCACCCCCACAACCCGTGCGCCTGAGGCGGTGCGGCAGTGGCGAATATGTCCTCGTTCAGCTGCGGTGCGAGCGCGCACGCCAGCACCGTCTCACGCTGCTGCGCATCGGTGATCCACTGCACGAAACGTTCGACCGCCGTGTCCACCGCGTCCCCGTCGGCTTCGACCTCCTCGGCCGCCGCGGGCCGGGTCAGCGCCAGGAGTTCGACGAGCAGCGGCAGCCCCATCGACAGCTGTACCACCGCCTCCACCACGTCGGGCTCCGTCACGCCTCGCGCGGCAAGCAGCGCTCTCGTCTCCGCGACGGTGAACACATCCAGCGGGACGTCCGCCACGAGCGCCCGCAGCGGAGCCCACTCCCGTTCCGCGAGTTCGTCACGCCCGGCCAGCACCACGATCACGTCGGCGGGCAGCGGACCGAACGCGTCTGCCAGCAGGTCCCGCAACCAGCCGTCCAGATACCGGCCGGTCACCTCCCATGTGTCGAGGAACAGCACGACCCACCGGTACCGGCCGCACAGCCGGCCCAGCTCCGAGACGAACGCCCGGCTCACCTCGGCCGCGTCACTCGCGCGGGCCCGGCGGCTCCGGGACCGGGCACCGGCCCGCAGCCGGTCCAGCCCCTGGGCCGTGGCGTCGGGGTTCGCCATCGCGGTCACCGCGCCGGCGCCCGGAATCAGCGAGATCGCGCCCAGCGCGGCCTGCGCCGCCACCCTGCTGGACGTGGAGGCCTCGCCCTCCGCCGGCACCGGTTCGGCGGCCGCCTCCTGCTCCCGGCGGTACTGCCCGGCCGCCCGGTCGTACTCCTTGAGCGGCCCGGCCTGTTCGGCCAGTTGCCGGGCCAGCTCCGCCAGAGCCTGCTGCACGCCGTGGACGTCGCTCTCGTCCACCGCGGCGATCGCCGCGCCCGCCCGCCGGGCCGCCTCCTGCCACTCGCGCAGCAGCGTGGACTTGCCCACTCCGCCCACCCCGCGCACGTGGAACAGGAACTCCGCCGGATCCTCCTCCGACTGCGGGTCCTTCGCCAGGTTCTCCGCGAACAGCGACAACTGCCCCCGCCGGCCCACGAACCGCGCCCGCGCACGCTGCCGTATCAGCTCGCCCCGCGACCGGCTCCGGCGCCCCGACCCCGACATGCCCCGCTCCCCCCGTCCGGCCTGCCACGACCACCGCTTCAGGTAACCGCCTCCCCGGCCATTCTGCCGCGCTTCAGGGGCCCGGAATCGCGGCGTCAGGGGCACGGGCGTCAGAGTGGTCTCGCTGCAGCACGCCGCATCTGCGATCAACCCCCTGGTGTCCTCGCGCCCTACGGCGCCCCGCGTCCGCGATCAACCACCCCGTCGTGGCTGCCAACCGGGATCCCGTCCGCTCAGCCCGATCGCCCGGTCCAGGAGAGGTGCGTCGGACAGGACAGGCACGACGGGGCCGAAGATGCCGCCGCCCCGGTCGGGGTCGTCCGCGGCCGCGGCGAGGAAGTCGTGGCAGGCCTGGAGCGCGGCGGGGTCGGGCTCGTAGGTCTGGCCGGTCGTGCGGGCCAGGTCCCAGCCGTGGATCACCAGTTCGTCGGTCGCGATGAGGCCCGCCGCCTCTCCGGGCAGGTCCACGCCCCCGGCACGGGTCATGCCGGTCCAGGCGGCCGGGTCGCGCCATGCCTCGGCCAGCTCCGCCAGGACCATGGGCAGCTCCTCGCGCCAGCCGGGGCCGATGTCCGGCAGGGCGGCCTCCGGGCTGGTGTCGGTGGTGGGGCCCAGTTTCTTGCGGCCGGCGTCGCGGAAGGCGACGGCCAGGCCGATCAGGTGACCCAGCAGGTTGCGCACCGCGTACTCCGGGCACGGCGTCCCGTCCGGGAGCTGATCATCCGTGACGCCCTCCACCAGGCGTGCGATGACGCGGGTCTGCGGTCCGAGGTCGAGGGTGGGTTGGTCGGTCATCGGTGCTCCTCACGTATCCGGCTCTTCGAGGGTGGACCGGCCGCGACCGCGGAACTCATCGGCCGCCGACGCCACACCGCCGTGGCCAAGGCACCTGCCCGATGCCTCACCCCCCGCCTCAGAACCACGATGACCGGGCATGACGACCACCACCACCTGGGCACTCACGCGCGTCCTGCGCGACCGAAATTCGGGCCTCTGTCTCGCCGGAGTCGTGGTCTCCGGCTTCGGCACGTCTGCGCTGTGGCTGGCATCCGGCGTCTGGGCCAAGGACCTCACCGGCTCCGACGGCCTGGCCGCGCTGTGCCTGCTCGCCATGTGGGCGCCCACCCTGGCCGGCCCGCCCCTCGGCACGCTCGCCGACCTCCCCCAGTCTCGGCTTCGCTCGACCGGGCGGTGCCCCCATCGCCGCAAACCCCTCCTGATCGGCGCGAACCTCCTCCTGGCCGCCCTCCTGCTCACCCTCCTCACCGTCGACTCCCCCGGCCGCCTCTGGATCCTCTTCGCGGTCCTGTTCGTCTACGGGGCCGCAGGCGTCGTCCACGACGCCGCCGAGTCGGCCCCTCGTCGCGCGCGCTGTCTCCCCGTCACTGCTCGGCAACTTCAACGGACTGCGCATGACCGCCACCGAGGGCATGAAACTCCTCGCCCCGCTGGCCGGCGCCGGCCTCTACGCGGCGTACGGCGGCCCGAGCGTCGCCCTGCTCGACGCGGCGACGTTCGTGGTCGCGACCGGCCTGTACGCCTGCCTCCGGGTCCGCGAGAGCCGACCCGAGCCGCCGAGCGGCGGCTGGTGGGCGCAGACCGCCGAAGGCGCCCGCCACTTGTGGACGCACCCCCGGCTGCGATCGCTCGTCCTGGCCGGCGGCACCACCATGCTCTTCGCCGGGCTCAGCGGGGCGATGGTCTACGCCGTCATCGACGGCCTCGGGCACGCGCCCGCATACGCCGGTGTGCTGTACGCCGTCCAGGGCGCCGGTTCCGTGGCGATCGGGCTGCTCTCCGGCCCCGCACTGCGCCGCCTCGGCGAGCGCCGGTTCGCCGCGTACGGCATCGCCCTGACGACCGCCGCGGCGGGCCTGCGGGCGATCCCGTCCGACCCGGTGGCCCTGGTGTGCAGCGCGGCGATCGGCGCGGGCCTGCCCTGCGTCCTGATCGCCGCGCTCACCGCCGTACAGCGCGAGACACCGGACGCGCTGCTCGGCCGTACGATCGCCACGGCCCACACGCTCGTCTACACGCCCAACGTCATCGGGCTGGCCGTGGGGGCGGCGCTGGTCGAACTGCTCGACGTCCGGCTGCTGTTGGCCGTACTGGGCGTGACGTGGCTGGTGACCGCACTGCCACTGCTTCAGAACCCGGCGAGCTCCTCCCGTACCGCCGCCAAGTCGCCGTCCGACGCCAACCCCGCGTGATAGAGCCGGATTTCGGTGGCTCCCAGCTCACGCGCGCGTGCTGCGTCCGCCGCCAGGGTGCCGGGGCTGCCGCCCATCCCGGAGATGACACCGAAGTTGGCGGCGATGACGGCACCCACGCGGCCCTGCTCGGCGAAGGGCGTCAGCAGGCGGAGCCCGCCCGCGCACGGCACGACCACGCCGTCCGCGACGGACAGGATGTGCGCGGGATCGACGCCCGGGTTGGCGCCGCAGTGGTACGT
>NZ_JBQQCE010000840.1:0-2063 GCF_052245645.1 Streptomyces sp. KR55
CCAGGCCCCGGACGGCCTCCCGGTTCGAAGAACAAGGAGCGAGCCAAGCATCACGACGTCGGCAAGACGGTCAAACGCGCCGAATCAATCAAGGAACACCAAGCCCGTCCACGTTAAACGCCAAGCTTAGACGCCGTTGCTCTATCGATCGAGGTGAGCATTGGTTCGACTGCGGCGACTCGGTGGGGTGATCTTCGGGCGGGACGTGCATGAGGGCAGGGCCTCCTGTCCAGCTCGGGATTGCTGAAGTCCCTTCGAGCGTCAGGAGGCCCTGTGCCGCAGTCTTCCGTGCAACTGTCGGGCGAGTCCAACTCGGTTGCTCTGTCGTGTGATTGTCTCGCGCACCGGTTCGGGAACGCCGGGGATCGGCCGCACAGGCGGCCGAGGTATCCGTCGGACATGACCGACGTCGAGTGGGCCGCAGTCCGGGACTCGCTGCCGGTGCCGGGGTGGCTGGAGGGCAGGGGCGGACGGCCAGAGGGCTACTGCCACCGGCAGATGGTCGACGCGGTCCGGTACCTGGTCGCGGGCGGTATCACGTGGCGGGCGATGCCCGCGGACTTCCCTGCCTGGGACCGGGTCTACGCGTTCTGGCGGCGCTGGCGCGACAAGGGCTGGGTCCGTGAACTGCACGATCGGCTGCGTGACTGTCTCCGCGCGGTGGCCGGCCGGGATCCGGAGCCCACCGCGGGGATCATCGACGCGCAGTCGGTGAAAGCTGCTGCGTCGGTGCCGGCCGCGACGCGGGGTTTCGACGGCGGGAAGAAGGTGAACGGGCGCAAGCGGCACATCGTGGTGGACACGCTGGGGCTGCTGTTGGCCGTGACGGTCACGGCGGCGTCGGTGACCGACAGGGACGCGGGCCGGGATCTGCTGGCCCGGCTGCGTGAGCGGCACTGGCGGATCACGCGGGTGTGGGCCGACGGCGGCTACACCGGGCAGTTGGTCGACTTCGCCCGCAGCCTCCTGCGGATCGCGTTGACGGTGGTCAAACGCAGCGACGGTCTCTCGGGGTTCACAGTGCTGCCCAAGAGGTGGCTGGTGGAGCGCACGTTCGCGTGGCTGATGCGCTCACGGCGCCTGGCCCGCGACTACGAGGGACGCACCGACAGCGCCGAGGCGATGATCCTCTGGTCGATGAGCATGGTCATGAGCCGCCGCCTGGCCCGTCCGCGACACTGAACATCCCCGGCACCGCCTCGACCAGCCAGCCCCGCCGGGCCAGGCGTTTGGCCTTCGACCGCATCCCCTCGACCTTCGCCGGAACCGGCTCCAGACCGAGCGCCGCGGCGAGCTGCCGGCAGTCCATCGCCTCTCCACCCCGCTCAACCAGGATGGTCATGATCCTTCGATAGTCCGGTGCCAGCGCGGCGGCTTCGAGTCCTTCCGTCCACATTGGCACCACCGAGCCGGGCACCGCCCCAGCGACCGGTCGCGGCCGCTGATCGGGCGCGGCCACCAACACCTGCTCGCGGTCGCGCGGCTCCGCGAGGACCTGCCCGACCGTCTCACGGGCAATCACGAACCGCTCCCACGCGGCCTCCGCCTCCCGAAGCTCTGCCTGCAAAACCTCGACCCGCTGTCGGGCCGCACGCTCCTGCTCCTCCAGCAACCCCATCACCGACGGCACCAGGCACCTCCACCGGGAGACAACACGACATGCCATCACTGCCGCACGACAGCGGAACTATGCCTGACCAGCAGAAACGCAGCGGTCACTCTCGGAAAGACAACGGCTTCTTAGGGAACGGTTCCCCCGTCGTGCGAGGCGGCGGGTCATGAGCGTGATCGCAGCCCAGATGATCAAGCTCTGGTGGGCGCCTCAGTGCCTGATCCTGATCCCTGCCGAAGCAGGCGCCGTGTACCCCTCTACGGCATTCCGCATTAGCACATCGTCGCGTTCGGATTGTGATGGCACCTCGATGCCTGAACTAGGTGTATTGCCCTGAGAGGTTAGGAACGCGGCTGGCGGGTGGCTGGCCCTTGAGCGCGGTGTGTCCGCGGTGGTGATTGTAGGTGTGCAGCCAGCCGGGGAAGGCGTCGCGTCGTTCCTGTTCTGATCG
>NZ_JBQQCE010000841.1:0-2062 GCF_052245645.1 Streptomyces sp. KR55
CGCTGTGCCCCTGCACGTCCCCGATCACCGCCGCCGCCTGACCTTCGATCGGCACCAGGTCGTAGAAGTCGCCGCCGATGTCCATGCCCCGGGTACCCGGCAGATAGCGCGCGGCCGTGTCGATACCGGGCAGCGGCGGCAGCGAGGGCGGCAGCAGGGCCGCCTGCAGCCCGTGCGCCAGCTGGTGCTTGGCGTCGTACAGCAGGGCCCGTTCCAGCGCGAGGGCGATCAGCCCGCCGAGGCTGGTCAGCACCGCCTTCTCGTCCGCGGCGAAGACGCGCGGTTCGGGGTAGGCCAGCACGACGGTGCCCACCGGGCGTCCGGAGGCGATCAGCGGTAGATACGCCCACGCGGCGAAGCCGTCCGGAGTCGCGTGCCGGATCGGGTACAGCCGCTCCAGCTCCTCGCGGGACTCGAAGAACGCGGGCACCCCGCTGTTCAGGGCATGCGCGCCCGGCGTCGGCTCGCTCAGCGGCATCCCGTCGAACCGCTCCACGATGTGCGGGTCGGGATACCCGCGGTGCCCCAGCACATGCAGCCGGCCCGCCCGGGAACCGAACACGACGAGGGCCTGGCTGCCCACGGCCGGGGCGATCTCGTCGGCGACCAGCTGCACCACGTCCTGCACCGTCACCGCCTGGGTCAGCGCGCCCGCCAGGGTCAGCACCTGGGAGATGGTCACCAGCCGGGACGGCGATCCGCCGGCCCGCGGCAGCACCCGGCCCATCTCCGACACCCCCCGGGCCCGGCTGACCCGGACGCTCAGCCCTGTCGTACTCGGATACAGGCGGAACGACAGCCACTCGCCCGGCGGCCGCAGCGCCACGAACGACGTGGGCTGCTGGCTGATCAGCGCGGCCCGGTAACGGTCCTCGTACACGGGGTCGTTGAGCCAGGGCACCGTCGCCCACAGCTGGGTGCCGAGCAGCCGGCTGACCGGAACCCCGATCAGCTCGGCGGCCGCCGCGTTGCCGAAGGCGATACGACCGTGCAGATCGAGGGAGCACAACCCGTACGGCAGCCGTGCCACCATCCGCGCCGCCTCTATCGAGCCGAGTGTGCCGGCCACGCCCCCGGTGGGCGGCGCGGCGAGCAGATCGGGCTCCGGCAGCACCGGGCGGCTCTCCTCCGCGGCCCGCGCCAGCCGTACCGCGAGCCGTTCGCAGGCCGCTGTCAGGTGCTCGCGCTCCCGGTCGGACAGCTCGTGCGGGTGCGAGCCCGGCCAGGTCACGAACACCGCCCCGTACACGGCGGCCTCGGTGGCCACCGGCAGCGCGGCCAGCGCGAACGGATACGGCAGGACCACGGAGACGCGCGGATAGCGGCGGGCCATCTCCTCCTCGCCGGCGACCCAGATCAGCCGTTGCTCGCGCACGGCCTCGGCGACCGGGATCGGTGCGCTCAGCCCCACCCGCTCCCAGGGCGCGGCGAATGCCCGCGGCAACCCTGCCATGACCGCCATCTCCAGCACCGGCTCGTCGGCCGCGAACAGGTACACCGCGCCGGAGTGGGCGTCGACGCCGTCCATCATCGTGGCCAGCGCCAGCGACAGCAGGGGGCTGCCCGCCGGGGCCCTGCGGGCCGCCGGTGCCTGGCCGTCGGGCACACCGACCACCTCCTCGCAGCGCCACGGCACGGGACCCAGGCTCCAAATCTCCCTCGTGCGTGCCCACCGCGCACGGCGAACGGCCCCCTGGCCGGTCCCCGCACAGTGCGTGTTCGGGAGCGAGCACGGGTCACGGGGGCTGCGCGGACGCCCCATAAGCGCTGTAATACGGACGTGGTCAGTGAGGGCGGCACGGGACGCGGAACGAGAGTGCTGCGTGCCGGGGACGCCCTCACCGCGCTCATGGCCGACCCGGACTCCCCCGAACGCAGGCAGCGCGTGCTCGAACTGGCCCTCGTCTTCGCGCGGGCGACCTTCGCCGCCGCGTACACGCCCGGCGAGGACGGCGACCTGCTGTGCCTGGCCGATTCGGCCGGTGTGCCCAGGACGCTGTACGGCCTGCGCGACAGCTATCCCGTCGCCGGGCGCTCCCCGGTGGCCGAGGCCCGTCGCACG
>NZ_JBQQCE010000842.1:0-2033 GCF_052245645.1 Streptomyces sp. KR55
GTGCTCGACATGACCAACCCGACGGTCCCCGTCGCGCTCACCCAGCTCAGCGCGGGCTATGTCCGCGACCAGTCGCTGATCATGGCAGGCGCGCTGCTCGGCACGCTCCCGCTGCTGGCGATGTTCATCGTCTTCGGCCGCCAGATCGTCAGCGGCATCATGGCGGGCGCCGTCAAGGGCTGACCCGCCACCCCGGCCCGGCGCGAAGCCGCCGGGCCTCCCCATACCTGTGTCATTCGCGCGCCCGCGAACCACCCCACCTTGAGAGGACTTACGTGGTCACCGCCGCACAACAGACCGAGTCCGGCCCGGACGCAGCCCGCACCTTCCCCAAGGGCTTCCTCTGGGGCTCGGCAACAGCCTCTTACCAGATCGAGGGGGCAGCCACCGAGGACGGCCGTACGCCGTCCATCTGGGACACCTATGCCCGTACCCCGGGCCGGGTCCGCAACGGCGACACCGGCGACATCGCAACCGACCACTATCACCGCTGGCGCGAGGACGTCGCCCTCATGGCCGACCTCGGCCTCGGCGCCTACCGCTTCTCCCTCGCCTGGCCCCGGATCCAGCCCACCGGCCGCGGCCCCGCCGTCCAGAAGGGCCTGGACTTCTACCGTCGTCTCGTCGACGACCTGCTGGAAAAAGGCATCAAGCCCGTCGCCACGCTCTACCACTGGGACCTGCCGCAGGAGCTGGAGGACGCGGGAGGCTGGCCCGAGCGGGTTACAGCCGAGCGGTTCGCCGAGTACGCGGCCATCGCCGCGGACGCCCTCGGTGACCGGGTGAAGACCTGGACCACCCTCAACGAGCCCTGGTGCAGCGCCTTCCTCGGCTATGGTTCCGGCGTCCACGCTCCCGGCCGCACCGACCCGGTCGCCGCCCTGCGTGCCGCCCACCACCTCAACCTGGGCCACGGCCTTGCCGTTCAGGCACTGCGCGACCGCCTTTCCGCCGACGCCCAGTGCTCGGTCACCCTCAACATCCACCATGTCCGCCCGCTCACCGGCAGCGACGCCGATGCCGATGCGGTCAGGCGGATCGACGCGCTCGCCAACCGGGTCTTCACCGGTCCGATGCTGCAGGGCGCGTACCCGGAGGACCTGCTCAAGGACACCTCGACACTGACCGACTGGTCCTTCATACGCGACGGCGACCTGCAGCAGATCCACCAGCCACTGGACTTCCTCGGCGTCAACTACTACACGCCCACCCTTGTCTCAGAGGCCGACGGCAGCAGTACCCACAACTCGGACGGACACGGCAAGAGCGCCCACAGCCCTTGGCCGGGAGCAGACCAGGTCGCCTTCCACCAGCCGCCCGGCGACACCACCGCCATGGGCTGGGCCGTCGACCCCACCGGCCTGTACGACCTGCTGCGCCGGCTGGCGTCCGACTTCCCGACGCTGCCGCTGGTCATCACGGAGAACGGCGCGGCGTTCGACGACTACGCCGACCCCTCCGGGCAAGTCAAGGACCCCGAGCGGATCGCCTATCTGCGCGGCCACTTGGCCGCGGTCCATCAGGCCATCGCGGACGGCGCGGATGTACGCGGCTACTTCCTGTGGTCGCTGCTGGACAACTTCGAGTGGGCCCACGGCTACGGCAAGCGCTTCGGCGCCGTCTACGTGGACTACCCGACAGGCACCCGCATCCCCAAGGCCAGCGCCCGCTGGTACTCCGAGGTAGCCCGCACCGGCGTCCTGCCCGGCGCCTGACCAGGGCCGGTGCGGCACCCCCGTCACCGCCCCGCACGGTGCCATCACCGCTGAGCCTGCCCCGCGTCCCGGTTTCCCGGGCTGGGGGCAGGCTCGTCTGCCCTGTGAGCTGTTGTTGGTTGAGTGCGTATGAACGTGTTCTGGCGTGTGTGAGTGGCTGTCCGGGCTGTGGCGTGCGTGATCTCAGGGGAGGGAACGGGGGTTCCCGGATCGAATGCGTGACCTTTTCGCGGGTGTGGTCGTTGGGTGGGTGACAGGCGTGTCCGGGGCGTGTGGAAGGGGGCGGGGTGGTGGGTGTGCTGCGTGAGCTGTCGGCGC
>NZ_JBQQCE010000843.1:0-2031 GCF_052245645.1 Streptomyces sp. KR55
GAAGCACGAACCGGTGCGGCCCATGCTCTGCCGCAGCCCCAACTTATTTATCTCGCACCGGAGTTCGTCTGCGGTGTATTCGCTGCCGCGGTCCGAATGCGCGATGCAGCCGGGCTGGAGCCGACCGCGTCCGGCGGCCATCCGCAACGCGTCGACGACCAGGGATGCGCGGTGGTGGTCGGCCATCGAGTAGCCGACGACCTCGCGGGTTGCGAGGTCCAGCCAGGTCGCCAGATACAGCCAGCCCTCATCGGTGGGAATGTAGGTGATGTCGCCGACCAGCTTCATCCCCGGCGCGCTCGCGGTGAAGTCGCGGCCGACCAGGTCCAGGGCGGGCACCGCCCTTTTGGCCGGGCGGGTCAGGCTGCGGCGCTTGCGCCGTGTGACGCCGCTGATGCCGCGTTCGCGCATGACGCGCTCGATCCGTTTGCGGTTCACGCGGTGTCCAAGCCGACGCAGCCCGGCGTGGATGCGCGGCACCCCGTAGGTGCGCTTCGAGGCGAGGTGCAGCACGGTGATCTCGTGGGCCAGGGCGTCATCGGCGGCCTTCCTCGCCCGCCGGGCCTGCTCGCCGGCCAGCCATGCGTAGAAGGAGGAGCGGGCCACCTTCAGCAGCCGGCACAACAGAGCAACATGGTGGGTGGTCTTCTCCGCCTCGATGAACGCGTACACCTCGCTCGTCGATCGCTCTCCTTCGCGAAGAAGACCGCCGCTTTTCGCAGCACCTCGATCGTCTCCGCCTGCTCGGCGGCCAGCCTCCGCAGTCGGCGCAGCTCTTCGCGCTCGGCCGTGGTCAGCTCTCCCGGCGCCCCCTGCCCGCGGTCGATCGCATCCTGCTTGACCCAGTTGCGCAGTCCCTCGGCGCTGACCCCGAGCTCCCGGGCCACCTCGGTGACGGTCTTCCCGGAGGAGCGCACGAGCGCGACCGCGTCCCGCTTGAACTCCTCCGTGTACCGCCTGCTGCGGTTGCTCTTGCTTCCCACCTGGCACTACTTCCTCTGGAACCTCACGTCCAGTCTCCAGGTGTCCACGATCAAGGGGAAGGTTCAACCGCACCGGACCACATCACATGAGATAGGGGCCAGATCGACAGAGACGGGACATCAACGGGCCGGGCGGCCGCCGCTAGTCCGGCTGTTCCGTCGCAGCGAAGGTTGAGCGTTCTCACCGAAGGCTGGTCGGTGGGCCTCTTCCTCATCGAAGGTTGAGCAGGCTGACCGAACAGGTGTCCCGTCTCAGCGAACCGCGGCTTGTCGCACTGGTCTGTGCGGGATCTTGCGATGCAGGGGGCCGGAACGGGTTTGAGTGAGACGGTATCTCGCTTTGGGGTGGCTCTTGTCTCGGTACAGGTGACCTGTCCCACTTCAGCAGACATCATCCTGGTGTGGGCGCTCAGGGGGAGCCGCTCGGCATACTGGCGAGCCCGCCCCAACTGCCCACCGAAGCGGCACAGCGACTCAACATGGCACCCACCAACTTCCGCTGTGTGAGATGGTCGTGCCCATGATCGAGAAGGTGCGATGATCGCACTTCCGGCCTGTCGGTGGTGAGCGCCATCATGGGGATATGACCAACCTGAACCTGACCATCGGCAGTATCTGGCGGCTCAATCAGGGCGACCAGGAGATTGCCCGGCTGACCGTGACCGGCGCCGATATGCCCTGGACTCACGCTGAAGTCGAGACACTTCCTGGCTTTGAAGAGTTCCGTCCCCTCTTCACTGAGCAAGAGCGGGCTGTCGACGAGGAGGACTG
Organism: Streptomyces sp. KR55; assembly: GCF_052245645.1. NCBI lineage: Bacteria > Bacillati > Actinomycetota > Actinomycetes > Kitasatosporales > Streptomycetaceae > Streptomyces > Streptomyces sp. KR55. Next base: position 1,755 of record NZ_JBQQCE010000843.1, read on the forward strand.
GGAGCAGGCCGACGCCTGCTACACCCAGATCCGCAGTGCGCTCACCATGACGTTTCCCGACGGCAGTCCGGTCGCTGAGTTCATGCTGCACATCCACGACGACGGCACCGCCGGCTGGCGATGGCACGACGAGCCTTTCGACGCGGTGAACTAGTGCAGCAATGCATTGATCTTGCGAGGGTCATGCGGCTTTGAGTGGGGTGCCGTCGTAGGTCCAGCGGAACGGGTGGGCCTCGTCGTCGTAGGCGAGGGTGAAGTCGCGGATCTGGTCGATGAG
>NZ_JBQQCE010000844.1:0-1983 GCF_052245645.1 Streptomyces sp. KR55
GAGGCCGACCTGAGCCTCACGGACATCGGCGCGCTGACCGCCGAGCGCGTCGCCGCCTGGGCGCCGACCGCCGAGGCCAGGGGCGTCCGGCTGGTCGGTGACTGCCCGCCCACGACCGCCTGGGCGGACCCGGTGACGTTGTCCAGCGCACTGGACGCGGTGATCGACAACGCGGTGAAGTTCACGCCGAAGGACGAGCGCGTCGAGGTCACCGTCGCCTCCAACGGTGACACCTCGACGATCGTGGTCGCCGACGGCGGACCCGGCCTGACCGACGAGGAACTCACCCGCGTCGGCGACCGCTTCTGGCGCAGCAGCCGCCACCAGAACGTCAAGGGCTCCGGCCTCGGCCTGTCCATCACACGCGCCCTGCTCGCGGCGGCCGGCGGCTCCATCGCGTACGGCCATCATGAGCCGCACGGGCTGAAGGTGACGGTGACCCTGCCGAGGACCGGACCTACGGCTTGACCGAGCGGTAGTAGCGCCGGGCACCCTCGTGCAGCGGCAGCGGGTCGGTGTAGATCGCCGTGCGCAGGTCGACCAGCTGGGCGGAGTGGACGTGGGCGCCGATGCCGTCGCGGCTCTTGATCACCGTGCGGGTCAGCCACTCGATGAGCTCGGGATCCATGTCCTTGCGGGTGATCAGCACGTTGGACACCGCCATCGTCGGCACGGTGGCCCCGTTCTGGGCGGTGCCGTAGGCCGACTCCGGCATGTTGGTGGAGCGGTAGTAGTGGGTGGCCCGGCCCTGGCGGTGCAGCTCGGACACGAAGTCGGCATCGATCGGGACGAACCGGAAGTCGAACGTGTCCGCGAGCTGCTTCAGACCGTCCGTAGGCAGTCCACCGGACCAGAAGAACGCATCGATCTCGTCCCGCTTCAGCCGGCTCGGCCCGGTATCGATGCCGTCGGACAGCGGCGTGATGTCCTGCTGTGCATCGATGCCCGCCGTCTTGAGCACCCGGGTCGCGATCAGCCGCACACCTGAGCGGGGAGGCCCTATGGCGACCCGCCGGCCGCGCAGGTCGGCGACGGACTGGATGTCCGAGCCGCGCGGGACGACGAGATGCACATAGTCGTCGTACAGGCGGGCGACCCCGCGCAGCCGGTCGGCGCCGGGCCCGTTGTTGAGCTCGTACGTCTCCACCGCGTCCGCCGCAGCGATCGTGAAGTCGACCTCGCCGGTCGCCACGCGCGCGACGTTCTCCTGCGAACCGTCGCTGGTCATCAGCTTCACCTCGAGGTTCGGCATGTCCTTGGAGAGCTCGGTGCGCAGCAGGGTGCCGTACCGCTGGTAGACCCCGCGCGGTGTGCCGGTGCTGAAGGTGATCGTCCCGCTCGGCGGCTCCTCGCCCAGCGGCAGCAGCCACCACAGCAGCAGCCCGAAGGCGACGAAGCCGGCGGCCGCGCTCTGCAGGGCCCGGCGTCTGCCGATACGGGACAACACCTTGGACATGCGCGCGATCCTGCCAGCCCGTACGCCGTGCTGACCAGGGCCGGAATCACACGGGGTTGTCACAGGCGGCCATTAGAGTCGGCGTATGAGTTCCTCGCCCGCCGACCTGGTCCGTGAATTCCACCTCGCCTTCGGTCTCGACGTCCGCACCGCCCCGACGCAGATCCCGCAGGTGCTGGCCGCGCACCGCGGTGAACTGCTGGCGGAGGAGGCCGCGGAGGTCGCCGAGGTGTCGGTGACCGGACCGCTCGACCGGCTCGCGCACGAACTGGCCGACGTCGTCTACGTGGCGTACGGCACGGCGCTCGTGCACGGCATCGACCTGGACCAGGTCATAGCCGAGATCCATCGTTCCAACATGACCAAGCTGGGCCCCGACGGCCAGGTCGCCCGCCGCGCCGACGGCAAGGTCCTCAAGGGGGAGCACTACGAGGCGCCGGACGTGACGGGGGTCCTGCGCCGCCAGGGGTGGGAGCCCGGCGGCGCGTGAGCGGGCGGCTCAGTCCCCACCCTCAGTCCCCCACCGG
>NZ_JBQQCE010000845.1:0-1974 GCF_052245645.1 Streptomyces sp. KR55
CCCACCTGGGTGGGGTGGCGTGGGCGTGCAGGTGGAATCCTGCGCCCAGTGCTGCCCCTCTCGGCCGGTGTCGGCGGGTGGTGGGTGTGCTGATCGTCGTCACGCCCTGGTGCCGGTGGGCTGCGCGGGGCAGCCGCGTCCGGCCCGGTGGTGCGTGTCCCTCCGGACGCTTGCCCGCCGGACCCGAGGGGTCGGTGGGGGAGGGTGCCCTGCGTCGCCTGGGCGCGGGGCGTGAGGTCCTGCACCGGGTGGGCCCGGTCTTCGACCGGTCCCGGCGAGTGTGTGGGGTGGCCGGTTCGACCACCGCGGTGGCTTCGAGTGCGTCGACCACGCTGCGGATGGCCATGGTGCCGCTGGCGCGGTCGGTGGCGGTCTTGGTCTGGTGGGTGAGTCCACGGGCGGCGATGCGCTGCCAGGCCCCCGTGTCGCGGTCGCCCTGCCAGCCGCACTCGGGGTTCGGGCAGGTGGCCCACTTCCAGCCGGGCGTGGCGGGCCGGTCGGGGGCTGTGCGGTGGCGCAGCGGGACCAGGCAGCGGGGGCAGTGCCTGGAGGTGTTATGGGGCGGGGCGGTGACGACGGCGATGCCCGCCTCGGCGGCCAGGTGCCGCATCCGGTCCACGATCTGCCCGCGGATCTGCTGGGACAGGCGGGTGTTGAGGGTGCGGCCCATGCCCCGGGCCTCCAGCGAGCGCAGGTCCTCGACGTAGATGACGCTCGCACCGGCGGTGATGGCCTGGTCGACCGTCCACCGAGCGGCGGACCAGGCGAGGGCGTCGTTGAGGTTGGAGCGCCGGTCCGACACGTGCCGGACCTCCTCGGCCAGCACGGCGTGCCTGCCGGTCAGACGATGCCCGTCGGCGTCGTTGATGAGCCGCTGGTAGTGGTCGGCCTTGGCGTGCAGGTACTCGGACTCGCACCGCAGCCGGTGCTGTTTGGCCAGCACACCGGCCGCGCGGAACTGGGCACCGGCCCCGACAGCGGTGATCGTCCCGTCGTGCAGCCGGACGGCGCCCGCGCTGAGCAGGGTGTTCAGCCCCCAGTCCACGCCGAGCGCGATCGTGTGCCCGGTGCGCCGGGCCTTCGGCACGGCGTGCGTGTAGGCGAGGTCGGCGTGGACCCGGCCCTGGCGGACACGGAGGGTGGGCAGGTGCAGCACCGCACCGGGCGGGACGGTCGGCGGCAGCGTGATCGGGCAGGCCACCCACGTCCAGTCCCGGTAGGAGCGCGGGTCGGGGCGGGTGGGCAGCTGCAGCCGCAGCAGCGCCCGGCCCGGATCGTCGGCGCGGGCGAGGGTGGCCTGCTGCCCGTCACACGCCGACAGCAGCAGCATCCGCGCCGCGTCGGGTGCGGCCTCCAGCTCGAACACATCGGCCGGCATGCGGCCGCGCCTGTGCTGGAAGGCGGCGACCTGCCGGGTCCGGGACCTGATCACGCTGGAGGGCAGGTGCCGGCCGTCGGGGACGGCCTCACGGACGGCATCCCACTCGCCCGGAGTGCGCCTGCCTGGATCGGCGGGCCACGTCGCGAGGACTCCCGTGGTCAGATCGGCCCGCCACTTCACCGACCGCAGCAGGCGCCCGGCCTGCTCCTGGGCCATGCGCATCATCCGGTCATTGACACGGACGCCCTCCGGCGGGCTGATCGTCCAGCCCAGGCGCCGCAGCGCCATCCACGCGTTCGTCGGCAGCGCCCTGCCCCCGGCATCCACACCAGCGGCCAGCGCGTCCACGTCGGCGGCGTTCCAGCGCGCGGCCAGCAGCCCGGCGGCCATGCGGGACACCAGATCGGCCGCCCACCCGACCCGCTCCGCCAGGGCCGCGGCCGACAGCACCTCGCCCGTCTTCTCCACCACGCCCGTCCGCAGCAGGCCACGGGCGCAGGCGGTGCGGACCGTCTCGCCCTCACCGAGCGGCAGCCTGCGACTCACCGGCCCCCCTTCCCTCACCCGTGGTGCTGTCATCCGATCAACGACAC
>NZ_JBQQCE010000846.1:0-1953 GCF_052245645.1 Streptomyces sp. KR55
GTGTCGAAGGGGACGACGGGCGCCACCGGGCCGAAGACCTCCTCCGCATAGGCGGGCGCGTCGAGCGGGACGTCGGCGAGGACGGTCGGCCGGTAGAAGAGGCCGTCGTACCTGCCGCCCGCGACGAGCCGCGCACCCGCGGCGATCGAACGCTGCACGAGATCGTGGACCTTGTCCCGCTGCCCCACGTCGATGAGCGGCCCGAGCGCGACGTCCCCGTCGGCGGGGTCCCCGACGGGCAGTGCCTCGGCGTTCGCCGCGAGCCCCTCGACGTACTCCTCGTACAGCGAGCGGTGGACGAGGTGCCGTCCCGTCGTCATGCAGACCTGGCCCTGGTGGAGGAACGAGCCGGCCGCGGCCGCGGCGAGGGTCGGCTTCAGCTCAGCGTCCTCCAGGACGACGACGGCGGAATTTCCGCCGAGTTCGAGGTGGACCTTCTTGAGGGCGCGGGCGGCGGCGGCACCCACCTCGCGACCGGCGCCGGTGGAACCGGTGAAGGAGATGACGCGCACTCGCGGGTCCTCGACGAGCGCCTTGCCCGCGTCGGCCCCGCCGGGCAGCACCGTGAGCACGCCCTCGGGCAGCCCGGCCTCCTCGAAGATCCGGGCCAGCGCGACGCCGCCGCAGACCGCGGTGCGCGGATCGGGCTTGAGGATCACGGAGTTGCCGAGCGCGAGCGCCGGTGCGACGGAGCGGATGGACAGAATCAGCGGGAAGTTGAACGGGGCGATGACGCCCACGACGCCGGCCGGGACGCGCTCGGCCATCGACAGGCGCGGCTGCTCCCCGGCGAGGAGCTCCCCGTACGGGCGCGAGGGCAGCGCGGCCGCCTCGTAGCACTCCTGCGCGGCGGCGTGCGTCTCCATCTGCGCCTTCGCGGTGAGCGATCCGGCTTCCCGGACGATCCACCACTCGACGTCGGCGGCGTACCGCTCCCACAGCTCACCGGCGCGGCGCATCACGGACGCCCGTTCCGTGTAAGGGAGTTCTGCCCAGGCGCGCTGGGCGTCGGCGGCACGGCCGGCGGCTCGGGCCGCGTCGGCGGCGTCGGCCAGGCCGATCCTGCCGAGCGTGCTGCCGGTGGCGGGCTCCGTCACGTCGAGCGTGCCGGCGCTGCCCTCCGTCCAGCCGTCGAGCCATATCTTCCCGTGCCAGGCGGGGTCGTCGAAGAGTCCCATCGTTGCGGCTCCTAGAGGGTGTTCAGTGGTGAGACCAGTGGGCGAGGACGTCCTCGGGGCGGTCCGCTCCGGGCTTGGGCGGGGCGGTGGGGAAGCCTGAGGGGGTGCGTCCGAAGCGGGGTGCGGGGGCCGGTTCGGGGTGGCCGTCCCGGTCGAGGAAGGTGCCGCGCCCGGCGATGTGCGGGTGGTGGGGGGCCTCGGTGAGGGAGAGGACGGGGGCGGTGCAGGCGTCCGTGCCGGAGAAGACCTCCGCCCATGCGTCGCGGGTGCGGGTACGGAAGACGGCGGCGAACCGCTCCCGTAGCTCCTCCCAGCGCTCCTTCTCCCACTGGCCGGGCAGTGACGCGTCTCCCGACAGACCGAGTCCGTCGAGGAGTTGGGCATAGAACGGCGGCTCGAGGGCGGCGGTGACGACGTGCTTGCCGTCGGCCGTCTCGTAGACGTCCACGAAGGGCGCCCCCGAGTCGATGAGGTTCCGGCCGCGTTCGTCGGTCCAGGCCCCGCCCGCGAGGAGGGAGTACGGGGACGCCATGAGGTGCGCGGCGCCGTCCACGATGGCGGCGTCCACGACCTGCCCGCGTCCCGAGCGCTCCCGCTCCCACAGGGCGGCGAGGATACCGCTGACGAGGTACATGGCCCCGCCCCCGAAGTCGCCGACGAGGCTCAGCGGGAGCTGCGGGGGCCCGCCGGCGCGGCCGATGGCGTGCAAGGCCCCGGTCAGCGCGAGGTACACGGGGTCGTGCCCGGCGCGCGGAGCGAGCGGCCCGTCCTGCCC
>NZ_JBQQCE010000847.1:0-1948 GCF_052245645.1 Streptomyces sp. KR55
TACTCCAGCCGTAGATCGTGATCTTCATGCCTGAGTGGCTTGTCGACGGTAGTGGCCGGCCTGGGATCGGGCCTGGTGGCGGCGCCGCCAGTCGGACCAACCGAGCCGGTGGGCGGCATCGTGGACGGGTCGGACGACGAGGGTGATGAACAGGCGCTGGATCTCGTTGCAGGTGAGCGGAATGAGGGCATCGGGTGCGGGGCGGGTGTGCTCGTCTGCGCGTACGACGGCGAGGAAAGCGTGCGCGAGCATGGCGAGGGTGACCCAGCGGGACCAGGAGGCATAGCGGCGGACCTGGTGCTCGTCGAGTGCGGCCAGGCCCTTGCCCGACTGGAAGAACTCCTCCACCCGCCATCTTGATCCGGCGACTCTGACCAGCACGGTCAGCGGCACGGGTGCGGGCGAGTAGCAGCGGTAGTAGGCGAGTTCACCGGTGCTGCGGTTACGGCGGATCAGCAGCTGACGACTCCCGGGTCGGGGGTCGGCGAGGTCGATGACTGCCCAGTCGTAGAAACGGTGGCCCTTGGCCCCGGCCCCTGCGGAGAGCTTCTGCCAGGCCCGCTTGGGCACCTTCTTGGCCAGGGTGTCCGCACGGAACCTCCCCGCCCCGGTGGTGACTTCGTGCGAGCAGGCCACCGCGAGGACGTAGCCGGTGCCGCGTTCCTCCAGTGCGGTTCGCAGCCTGGGGTTGCCGCCGTAGACCTCGTCGCCGGCGACCCATGCGGCCTGGTGGCCGGCGTCCAGGAACCGGGCAACCATACGAGTGGCCAGTTCCGGCTTGGTGGCGAAGGCGGTGTCCTGGTCGAGTCCGGCATCCCGGCAGCGGTCAGGGTCGGAGGTCCATGAACGCGGGACGTACAGTTCCCGGTCCACTGCCGCGTGCCCGCGCCGGCCGGCGTAGACCAGGTAGACGGCGACCTGGGCATTTTCGATCCTGCCCGCGGTGCCGGTGTACTGGCGCTGGACGCCGACCGTGCCGGTGCCCTTCTTCACGTCCCCGGTCTCGTCGACCACCAGTACCGCCTGGTCGTCGTGCAGGTGGTCCACCACGTAGTCACACACATCGTCGCGGACCCGGTCGGCGTCCCACTTGGCCCGCCCCAGCAGATGCTGCATGCCGTCCGGGGTCCTCTCCCCGGCCCATTCGGCGATGGTCCAGCAGTTCTTGCGCGGCAGGTCCGACAGCAGTCCGAGCACCAACTTCCGGACCCGGAACCGGGGTTCGACCCGTGTGAACCGTCCCGCTATCCGGCTCATCAGGCCCTCGAACGCCTCCTGCCAGCGGGCAGGGTCTACGCTGTGACCTGCGGCCACCGCGTGATCGTTTGTCTTCACACACCGATGATCAACGGGTGGCCGCACCCGTCTCCACAGCGCGTCGGGGTCGCGCAGCGTCCGCCCGCCGTCCTGTGTCAGGAGGACATGTGCAACGTGGCGAAGTCTGGTGGGTGGAGTTCGACGAGCGGCGGCCGGTCGTGCTGCTGTCGGGAGACGACGCGTCCGGGATCCGGGTGATGCAGGTCGTCGCTCGGGCGGGTGTCGACATCACCGGTCTGGGCGTCGAAGTGGCAGTAGGCGCCGTGGAAGGACTGCCCTTTGAAGGCGTGCTTCGGTTCGCGTTCCCGCGTCCGGGCTTTACCCCTTGCACGTGGCTGACCACCGTGTCCCGGGACGACCTGATCGAGCGGGCGGGCGCCCTGTCCTCCGCGAAACTCAGCGAGATTGAGAACGCCCTCCGTCTCGGTGAGCAGGCGAAGGAGTGGACCCCGGCGACGACCGCGAAGCTCAGCGAGATAAGGAACGCCCTCCGTCTCGGTGGACTCGGGTAGGCGGAGAAGGAAACGGACGCCCGCGACGGCGTGGTCGGTCTCGTCCAGATGATCGACGCTGCCAGCTGCCTCCTCGGCGCCCCTCACGATCGAGATCACGAACTACGGCTGGAGTACTA
>NZ_JBQQCE010000848.1:0-1948 GCF_052245645.1 Streptomyces sp. KR55
CGCTCCTTCGGCCGCGCCCGCAGAGGCCTCCTCAGCGGCTTCCGTGGACGCCTAGTCGGCGTCCGCGGCTGCCTCTTCGGCTGTCTCCTCGGCCGCGTCTGCAGGGGCCCTCTAGGCGGCTTCCGTGGATGCCTGCTCGTCGGTCTCCCCTTCGGGCTCCGCGTCGGTGTCCGCAGAGGCTTCCTCGGCGGCCTCCGTAGCCGCCTCCCGGTCGGGCTCCGCGCCGGTCGCCTCGTCGGCGTCTGCAGCCGCCTCTTCGACCGCGTCCGCTGAGGCCTCCTCAGGGGCCTCCGTAGACGCCTCCCCGTCGGAGCCCGCCCCGGAGCCGTCCTCCCCGGCCGCGTCGTCCCCGTTCTGCTCGGCGTTCCCGTCGGCGTTCTCCCGGGCGTCCTCGTCCGTCTCCGCGGGAGCGGCCGTCACCCACGCCGCCACAGCCGCGCGCAACCGCTCGTCACCCTCCGCCTCGGCACGGTCCCGCCCCTCGCGGCCGCCGGTGTCACCGTCCTCCGCCAAACCCTCGGAGAGCTCCCGCACGGAGAGCACCTGCGTGGCCGTATCCACGCGACCGCCCGCGTCGCCCGGCGCGGACTCCCGCGCCACGGCGAGCCGAGGATCGCCCGCCGCGGCCTTCCTGGCCTCGGGAACCGGACCCGCGCTCCCCGACGTCGGTTCTGCCGACGACTCGCGCTGCTTCGACCTGTCGGGGGACTCGCCCGCCACCGATGCCTCCTCCATGCGGCGCACGTACCCCGTGCGCCTACCCGAAACCGTGGAACAGCCGCCTGGGACACCGTTCCACAGCGCTGTCCGAACCATGTACCAGTGTCCTGTGTGCGGACTTGACCCCTGCGGTAGACGAGAACGACATACCTACTGGTTCCACTACGAACCGGTCACGCACCCTCGACAGACCAATGTGAGAGGGGTCACCCTGTCATTCATCCACGCGGGGAGGCATGGATGGGCAGGAGCCGCAGAACACTTCCGGAGGAGCTTCTGCTGCTGGCACTGGACCCGGCCACGGGTACCACTGCACAGCCGCAGTCGCTCGACCTCGGTCTGGCCGGAGCACAGCTAGTGGAGCTGGCGCTGGCCGGACGGATAGCCCCAGACGGGGATCGTATCGCCGTGGTCGTACCACGGCCGACAGGAGATCCGACATTGGATTGCGCGTTGGAGTTGCTGCGCAGGCGCGGCGCTCCGGTACGTGCAGTTCACTGGATCGGCGGGCCTCGACTGGGGCTCCGCCAGACTTACCTCTCGCATCTGGAGAGGTGCGGCATGGTGCATGCCGTGGCCGGCCAGATGTGCGGGGTGTTGCCGACGACTCGTTACCAGGCGACGGACAACGCCATCAGCCGGGAGATCAGGGCCCGGCTGGATTCAGCGATCCGCACCGGCGTACCGCCGGACCCGCGGACCGCGGCGCTCGCCGCACTGGCCCACGCGGTCGGCCTCGGCAAGCACCTGTATCCGGGCAACGAGGGCCGCTCGTCCCGTTCCCGGCTACGGGATCTGATCCGGCATGACCCGATGGGCGGTCTCGTGGCGCACGCCGTGATGGACGTCCAGAACGGCGTGGCGGCCCAGCCACGCCGCAGCGCGGCACCGGCCGGCCGGGCGGCCGCCGGAGCCAGGCCCGCGGCGGAGCCCGCCCGCGGTGTCCCGGCGCAGCCACGCCGCGGATCGATGGCGCGAGCCGTGGCTCACTGAGCCGCAGTCCCACGGCACCGCATCACGACCGCACCACAGCAGGGCAGCAGCACCACAGCACGTAGCAAGCAGCACGTCCGCACCACGCACCGCCACGCGCCGCCGAGCCATGGAACAGGGCCCCACAGACGCCCCACAGAACCGGTTCGGGAGCCGCAGCGGTCCGCGCGGGGTGGCGGGACCCGTCGTCCGGACGACGGACGGGTCCCACCGCCCCGCGCGGTCGCATGTGTGG
>NZ_JBQQCE010000849.1:0-1946 GCF_052245645.1 Streptomyces sp. KR55
GTGACATGTTGTGCAGGGCGGGCCGCGAGCGCAGGAAGTCTCCGGCTCGGGCGAGGAAGTCGTCGACGTCTTTGGTGAGTTGCCAGTCATCCGGGAGCATGCTTCATGATCCCGGATGTACTCGGCTCGGGGGAGTACTTGTTCAGAGATGCACCATCGCCACGACTGGTCCAACGCGTTTCAGCCACGTGACGTAACTGCTTCTGATCACGTAAGAGTTTTCCTCGTCCACTGGCTGGTCCGCGGGCTTTTGCGGGTCAGGCGTCGGGTCATCATGGTGATGAGTGCCCAGTTCAGGTGGGCTTCGGAGTGCTGGGGTAGCCGTTCATAGTCGCGTGCGTTGCGGCGGGCGTTCATGCACCAGCCGATCGTCCGCTCGACTTTCCAGCGGCGGGGCAGCACGACGAAGCCCTTCGTGCCTTTGGGCCGGGAGACGATGCGCAGGGTAAGCCAGAGGCGTTCGCGAGTCCAGTCCACGAGATCGCCGGCGTAGCCGCGGTCGGCCCAGACCTGGGTGATCTGCGGCTGGGTGAGGCGCAGGCGCCAGAAGACGTCGCGGGCGGCATCGCGGTCCTGGAGGTCGGCGGGCGTCACCGTGATCATCACGGGCAGGCCGAGCGTGTCCACAGTGATATGTCGCTTGCGGCCGTTGATTTTCTTCGCGGCGTCGTAGCCACGGCTGTTCTGGCCGACGGTGGAGGCGCCCTTGACCGACTGGGAATCCACGATCAGCGTCACCGGGTGAGGGCAGCGGCCCTTGCCAGTACGGATCCGGCGCCGGAGCTGGTCACGGATGTAGGTGACCACCCCGGCCCGGTTCCACCTCCAGAAAAACCCGTAAACCGTCTCCCACGGGGGGAAATCCGCAGGCAGAGCCCGCCACTTCGCGCCGTTGTCGACGATGTAGCGGATGCCGTCAACGATCTCCCGCCGCGGCCACTTCTCCGGGTGCCCGCCGGTCTTGGTCTGGCAGGCCGGGACCGGCAAGAGGGGTTCCAGCAGAGCCCATTCGGCAACGGAGGTGTCGGACGGGTAGCGGCGGCGACGGGATGAAGCGGGCATGGCGGGCTCGGCAGAGGTAATCGGCGATGGACGAGGCTATTTGGAGAGCTGGGCGAGGGTGGCGCGGACGCCGGTGAGCTGGGCGGTGGCGAGCTGGGCCCATTCGTCGTCGGGGTAGTGGGCCAGGTGGGGATCGAGCGTGCCCGTGATCACCCGCGTGAGCCGGCCGAGGATCTGCCGGAACTGCCGCTTGTCGTAATCGATCCAGTCGGCGGGGTCGTCGGAGAACATGTAGCCGTCCCTGCGGGTCCACGTGATCGGGGTCAGGTTCTCGGCGGCAACGACGTCGCGGACGTGCCGGATACCGCGGCCGACCTGCGAGCGGGTGAGGCGGGTGGCGGACATGAGCTGGTAGGTGTGCAGGCCAGCGGGGCGTGCTTCCATCAGGGCGACGCGGACCAGGTCGCCGTAGTACTCGGCCAGCGGCCGAGTCTCCCGGCGTCGCGGCATGGCCTACTCGCCTTTAAGTAGCTGGACGAGCTGCTCATCCAGGGTGAACTCGCCGTTGTCGAGGGCGCCTTCGAGCCAGTCCGCCGCAGCCCGGACACGGCCGATCTGCCGACGCACGGTCTCGCGCTCATCCTCGGTGAACTCCTGCCCCCGCAGCTGCGGGACCAGGCGGCCGAGGGTGGCCACGAAGCCGTGGCAGGAACCGACCAGGTCGAGGTACTCGATGGTGTGCTCGATCGCGCGGACAGCCGGAGTGCGTTCCCGGATCCGGTCGCGCATCTCGTGGGAGTTGTCGAACTGGGCGCGGTTGACGAGCATCCGGGTGGTGTCGTCCCGCATGGCCGTCCGGGCGACGGTCGGGCGGCGCAGCAGGTCGGTGGTCACCTGCTGGGCGACGGTGTCGTCCCTGGTCAGCTCCGTGACGACCCGGACCC
>NZ_JBQQCE010000085.1:0-26283 GCF_052245645.1 Streptomyces sp. KR55
CGGCGGTGTCGCGGTCGGTGTGCGGGTCCGTGGACGCCAGGTACAGCTCCACTCCGCCGTCGGGGCGCGGCACGGCGAGGCCCGCCTCGGCGCCGATGGGCGCCGGGTCCTGGCGGCCGATGCGGTACAGGCCCTCGACGACGACCACGCCCGCCGCCTCCGGGTCGCCGTGGCGCAGCGGGATGTGCCGGATCAGGTTGCCGTCGGGGTGCAGCGGCTCGGCCTCGAAGGCCTGCTCGGGGTCGGTCACCGGGTCGAGTACCTCGTACTCGACGATGACGGCCGCAGCGGCCATCCGCGCGGTGTCCGGGTGGTCGGCGGCGACGGCGGCGATGGGTTCACCGTGGTGGCGTACGACCTCGGAGGCGAACACGGGACGGTCGGACCTGCCGCGGCCGTGCAGCGGCGCGCCGGGCACGTCCTCGTGCGTGACGACGGCCCGTACGCCGGGCATCTCACGCGCGTGGGAGGTGTCGATGGACACAATGCGCGCGTGCGGGTGCGGTGAGCGCAACACGGCCGCCCACAGCAGGCCTTCGGCCCACAGGTCGGCCGCGTACGGGAAGGTGCCCTCGGTCTTCGCGCGGGCGTCCGCGGCGGGCAGGGAGGCGCCGAGGCCGTGCGGGATCGACTCGGCGGCGGGGACGGCCTCCGCGGTGGTGGTCGCGGTGGCGGCTTCGTTGCTCACGCCTGGCCTCCGTCCTGTCCCTGTCCGTACGACTGGTCATGCGGTCCGGGTGATCCGGGGGACTCGAACGCCGATGGGTTGACGCCGCCGGCGCCGGGCCCCGCCTGGTGGGGGATACGTGCCTCGTCGGCGTCGTGTTCGGCCGCGTCGGCCGCGGAGTGCGCCTCGCGTTCGGCGACGACGTCCTTGACGGCGTCCAGGACGGCCCGGTAGCCGGAGCAGCGGCACAGGTTGCCGCACAGCGCCTGGCGGGTCTCCAGCTCGGTCGGCGCCGGGTTGCCCTCCAGGAGGTCATGCACGGTCATCGCCATGCCCGGCACGCAGAAACCGCACTGCACTGCACCGCACCTGGCGAGCGCCCGCTGCACGTCCGAGGGCTGCCCGTCGGCGGCCAGGCCCTCCACGGTGCGCACCTCACTGCCCGCCGCGGTGACCGCGGGTACCAGGCAGGAGGCGACGAGCCGCCCGTCGACCTGGACGTTGCAGGCCCCGCACTCGCCCTGCGAGCAGCCGTCCTTGGCGCCCGCGAGGCCGAGCCGCTCCCGCAGGACGTAGAGCAGCGACTCGCCGATCCACGCGTCGGTGACGGGGCGGTCCGTGCCGTTGACGCGCAGCGCGTACGAGGCGAGCGGGTGCTCCTCGTGTGCGGACGGGGCGGCCGGTGCGCCGGCCTCTTCCGGGGCGTCGTCCGTGGTCTCGCCGTCGGCGCCCGTCACGGGCTGCTCAGCGCCCTCCGGCCCGGTGCCCGCGCCTCCGGCCGGTGCGGGCGGCGCGGAGGACTCAGCGGGGCTCTCAGCGGCCTCCTCGGGCCCATGGGCACCCGGGGTGTCCTCGGCCGTCTCACCGGCCACAGGGGCGGGCGGCGAAGCCTCCACGTACGGCTGGGCGGGACTGGCTGCCTGAGCGGCCTGCGCAGTTTCCTCGGCGCCCGCGTCCGCGTACGCGGATGACGCAGCCTGTCCCGGATGGGACTGCCCAGGATCGGGCTGCTGCGCGGCGGCACCGGACTGTTCCGGCTCATGGCGCCGGTCCCCGGACGGCCCCGGCTCACCGTGCTCATGCCCGGACGGTCCCGTCCCCCCGCCCGGCGACGGCTCCCGGCTCCACGGCTGCCCCACCGACTCGGTCGCCCAGGGCGCGGGTGCACCCCCGGGAAGCGTGGCCGGTGGTGTGCCGCCCCACTGCTCCACGAGGGACGAGGTGGTGAACTCGCCCGATTCATCCGGAAGATCACCATTCGCAACGGGGATCGACCACTGCCCGGTCACGTCGTGGCCGGATGCCGCGGGTGCCTCCGCGGCGTTGGCGTCCTCGAAGGTCCACTGGCCCGTGGCCGGGGGGTTGTACGTGAACCGGTCCTGCCCGGAGGCGTCCTGCGGCACCGCGTTCGGGTCGGGCCACTGCACGCCTTCGGAGGGCATCGCCCAGGTGCCGGTGGCGGCGGGGTCGGTGCCGGCGGTGGTGGCGGGCGTGACCGTTATCTGCGGCGGTACGTAGCCGTGGCCGGGTGCGGCGAGCGGGCTCTCGGCGGCGGCCAGCAGCGCGTCGACGCCACCCTCGGGGAGTTTCACGAAGGCGGTGGCGCCGTCGTCGTAGTCGCCCTGGGGCAGCGGGTCCCAGCGGCCGCCACCCTGGGGCGTGCCCCCTTCGTGCTGGTCGTCGGTCACGACAGCGCCCTCCCCAGTGCTCGTCGGGCCAGTGCGGCGACGGTGCGCCGCAGGTGCAGTACGGCGGGCGGAAGCTGCTGTACGGAGCCGTCCTCGGCCGGGACCGGGTCGGGGATGCAGGCCGCGGCGACGTACTCGCCGAAGGCGTTCAGCGCCTCGGGGACGATCGCGCGGTTGTTGTCCCAGTCGATGAGCTGCGCGACCCACTGCTCGGCCTCCAGGGGCCTGAGCGGCATCGGTGCTATGGCGCCGACGGCGCACCTGACTCCGCGGCGGGCCGGATCGAGGACGAGCGCGACGGACGCGACGGCCCGCCCGGGGCCGGTGCGGCCGGTCGCCTTCAGGAAGACCTGCGGCGCATGCAGCAGCGGCACGCGCACGTAGCCGATGAGTTCGCCGGCGCGCAGCATCTCCATGCCGGCCAGCAGGTGCGACACCGGGAGCTCCCGGCGGGCTCCGCCCAGGCCCGCGACGATCAGCGTCGCCTCCAGGGCGGCCAGCACCGGCAGCGCGTCGCCGGTGGGGGCGGCCGTGGCGATGTTGCCGCCCAGGGTGCCGGCGTTGCGGATGTGCGGCGGACCGGCGGCCCGCGCGGCGGCGGCGAGCGCCGGGATGAGCGCGGCGAAGTCGGGGCGGCCCATACGCGCGTGAGTGAGGCCCGCGCCGAGCAGGGCGTGTCCGTCCTGGTACTGCCAGCCGCGGATTTCGCTGATCTTGCCGAGGCCGACCAGCGCGGCGGGCCTGAGCTGCCCCGAGTTGACGGCGGTCATCAGATCGGTGCCGCCGGCCACGGGCACTGCGGCGGGCATGGCGGTGAGCGCCGCCACTGCCTCGTCCAGCGTGGCGGGCAGCGTGACGGCCTGCGCCGCCTGCGGTGCGTGCGTGGTCAAACCGGCTTGCCCCTTCCCGCTGCCCCACCTGGTCCCGCCCGTGCTGCCGTACGGTACGTGCTGACAGGGCGGACGTGGCAACTCTGGCACATCTTCGCAGGACCCGAACGCGCGGGTCCGCTAGGAGGCGTTCGCCCACCTCACTGGGGAAATGGTCTGATTTGGACATTCGTCGCCCGTGCGTTGGAATTGCCACTCTTCGGTGACGCTTGGGTGCTTTTTCCATCACTTGTTCGGGGGCGGACCGTCGATCGGCCGGCCGAGCACGCCGGGACGCCGCTGCCAGGGCCGCGGTCCGGCAGGCGGCCGGTACGCCACTCCCAGGGCGTCGAGCCGCCGGTGGTGGACGGCCATCCGCCGCTCGAAGTCCTCGAAGTCCCGTTCCGCCGGGGCGGGCAGGGCACTCCAGGCGACCTCGGCGAAGGCCGCGAGCCTCGGGAAGACCTGGTAGTCCACCCGGCCCTGGTCCTCCATCACCTCGGTCCACACGTTGGCCTGCGTGCCCAGGACATGGCGTGCCTGCTCCCCGCTGAGCTGCGGCGGGACCGGCTCGAACCGGTAGACGTCCGCCAGGGTGCGCACATAGCCGATCGGTACGGGTTCGTCCGCGCCGGCGGACTGGCGGTGGTCCAGGTACACCTGCTGCTCCGGGCACATGACGACGTCGTGACCGGCCCGCGCGGCGGCGACTCCGCCCGCGTAGCCGCGCCAGGACGACACGGCCGCCCCGTCCGCGAGCCCACCCTCCAGGATCTCGTCCCAGCCGATGAGCCTGCGCCCGCGCGCGGAGAGCCACTTGTCGAAGTGGCCGACGAACCAGGACTGCAGCTCGTCCTCGTCGGCGAGCCCGAGTTCCCTGATCCGCGCCTGTGCGGCCGGCGACTGCTTCCACTGGTCCTTCGGGCATTCGTCGCCGCCGACGTGAATGAACTCCGAGGGGAACAGCTCCAGGACTTCCTCGAACACCCCCTCGTAGAAGCGCAGGGTGTTGTCAGTGGGGGCGAGTACGTTCGGATTGATCCCCCAGGTGTCCCAGACGGTGAGGGCGGTGGTGTCGATGACGTCGGTGTTGCCGAGTTCCGGATACGCGGCGATGGCGGCCTGCGAGTGTCCCGGTACGTCGATTTCCGGGACGACGGTGATATGCCGCTCGGCGGCGTAGGCGACGATCTCCCGGATGTCGTCCTGGGTGTAGTAGCCACCGTGCGGCTTCTCCTCCCACAACGGCGAGGCCCGGTGGCCGAATTTCGTGCGCGCCCGCCAGGAGCCGACCTCGGTGAGCTTCGGGTACCGCGTGATCTCGATCCGCCAGCCCTGATCGTCCGTCAGGTGAAAGTGGAAGACGTTGAGTTTGTGCGCCGCCATCAGGTCCAGGTAGCGCAGCACGCCCTCCTTGGGCATGAAGTGCCGGGCGACATCGAGCATGAGGCCGCGCCAGCGGAATCGGGGGGCGTCCTCGATGATCTGGTGCGGGATTCCGAGGGTGGTTCCGGGGCGTACGGGGGCGCGTCGGAAGGCGTCGGGGCCGAGGAGTTGGCGCAGTGTCTGCGCACCCCAGAAGACGCCGGCCGCGCTGCCGCCCCGGATCTCGACGCCCCGGTCGGCGACGACGGAGAGGCGGTACGCCTCCGGCTCCAGTGCGTCGTCCAGGTACAGCCGTACGGAGCCGGGCCGGTCCTCCGGTCCGGACGGAAACGGCAGGCCGAGGGCCGCACCCACGGTGGAGCGCAGCCAGCGCTCCGTGGTGCCCGTGCCCGGGGCGGCCCACAGGGCCGTTTCCGGGTCGAACAGCACCTCGCAGCGCATGGGTGCCTCGACGGCGCGCGGCGCCGGAATCAGATCCGTCAATGCAGTCACGTCGCCAGTCCTTTGCGTCGACTGCGAAGTGTCGCTGATGATGAGGGACTTGGCGACCAGGACTGTCGAAGAATTGCCGGCCGAATTCCTGCTCTCCGAAGAAACGTCGGAAGGAGTCCGGGGAGGGGCCCGACACGAAGGCCCCCGGGGCGCACCGAAACACACCCCGGGGGGCCTCCCGGAAAACCAGACGGGCAGAGCTGCCCCGCTACGAACCTACGGCCTACCGGCCTGACGGCCTCCGGCCTACTTCTTGTCGCCGCCCTTGCCCTTGTCGTCCCCGCCGGCACCCATGGACTCGTAGATCTCCTTGCACATGGGACACACCGGGTACTTCTTCGGGTCGCGGCCGGGCACCCAGACCTTGCCGCACAGCGCCACGACGGGCGTACCGTCGAGGGCGCTCGCCATGATCTTGTCCTTCTGGACGTAGTGGGCGAAGCGCTCGTGGTCACCGTCGCCGTGGGAAGTCTGCGGCGTGGGCTCTACGAGTGTCCCCGTACCAGTCCCGCGCTCGGGCTCGAGAGTGCTCATACGGCCAAGGGTACTGAAGCTCACACGCATCAGTTGAGCGAAGGGTCGTCCGGATAGGTGGCCACCATCGCCAGCTCGTTGCGCTGCCTGCGCAGCACCTCGCGCCAGAGCCGTTCGGGAGCCGGGTAGTAGACGTCGCCCGGCTCGGACTCGACCACGTACCAGGCGCCCTCGACCAGCTCGTCCTCCAGCTGGCCGGGACCCCAGCCGGCGTATCCGGCGAAGATCCGCAACGAGCCGAGGGCCGAGGCGAGCAGCTCCGGCGGGGCCTCCAGGTCGACCAGGCCGATCGCGCCGTGCACCCGCCGAAAGCCGAGCGGGACGGCCTCTCCGGACGCGCCGCCCGGGATGACCGCCACGCCGAGAGCGGAGTCCAGGGAGACCGGCCCGCCCTGGAAGACCACGCCGGGTTCGCCGGCCAGCTCCGCCCAGCCCTCCAGGATGTCGCCCACCCCCACCGGCGTCGGACGGTTGAGAACGACACCCAGCGAGCCCTCCTCGTCGTGGTCGAGAAGGAGCACCACCGCGCGGTCGAAGTTCGGGTCCGCCAGGGCGGGCGTTGCCACGAGCAGCCGCCCTGTGAGCGAGGACACCTCGGTCATGGCAGACATGATCCCGCATCTTCGCTCGGTGTGGGGAGCCAATGGGAGGTCGGGAGTGAATGCAGCCATGAATTGAAGGAGTGGCCCGATAAGGCCTCGTTTGAGGGTGGTGGTGGGAGACGGGAGGGCGGCAGGAAGCACCCCGGCGCACGCCCCCGCCAGTGACCCCATGTGCCCGATTGGGAACGGTTCGTGTTGTGACAGAGCTATGACAGAGCTGGGCGCTGCTTGGGCTTACAGGAGGGGGGTCGGCGGCCATTAGTCTGTCCCTCCGGCCCCTGCCCAACTCATCGGAACGCGAGATTCATGACCGTCAACGACGATGTCCTGCTTGTCCACGGCGGAACCCCGCTGGAGGGCGAGATCCGTGTCCGTGGTGCGAAGAACCTCGTACCGAAGGCCATGGTCGCCGCCCTGCTGGGCAGTGCGCCGAGCCGACTGCGCAACGTCCCGGACATCCGTGACGTCCGTGTGGTCCGCGGTCTGCTCCAGCTGCACGGCGTGTCCGTGCGTCCGGGCGAGGAGCCGGGCGAGCTGGTCCTCGACCCGACCCGGGTGGAGAGCGCGAACGTCGCTGACATCGATGCCCACGCGGGTTCCTCGCGCATCCCGATCCTCTTCTGCGGCCCCCTGCTGCACCGCCTCGGCCACGCGTTCATCCCGGGCCTCGGCGGCTGCGACATCGGCGGCCGGCCCATCGACTTCCACTTCGATGTGCTGCGGCAGTTCGGCGCGCGGATCGAGAAGCGGGCGGACGGTCAGTACCTGGAGGCCCCGCAGCGGCTGCGCGGTACGAAGATCCAGCTGCCGTACCCGTCCGTGGGCGCGACCGAGCAGGTGCTGCTGACGGCGGTCCTCGCGGAGGGCGTGACGGAACTCTCGAACGCGGCGGTCGAGCCGGAGATCGAGGACCTCATCTGCGTACTGCAGAAGATGGGCGCCATCATCGCGATGGACACCGACCGCACGATCCGCATCACCGGTGTGGACACGCTCGGCGGCTACACCCACCGCGCCCTCCCGGACCGCCTGGAGGCCGCCTCCTGGGCGTCCGCGGCGCTCGCGACCGAGGGCAACATCTACGTCCGTGGCGCTCAGCAGCGGTCGATGATGACGTTCCTCAACACCTACCGGAAGGTGGGCGGCGCCTTCGAGATCGACGACGAGGGCATCCGCTTCTGGCACCCCGGCGGGCAGCTGAAGTCCATCGCCCTCGAAACGGACGTCCACCCCGGCTTCCAGACCGACTGGCAGCAGCCGCTGGTCGTCGCCCTCACGCAGGCCACGGGGCTGTCGATCATTCACGAGACGGTCTACGAGTCCCGTCTCGGCTTCACGTCCGCGCTCAACCAGATGGGCGCCCACATCCAGCTCTACCGCGAGTGCCTCGGCGGCTCGAACTGCCGCTTCGGCCAGCGCAACTTCCTGCACTCGGCGGTCGTGAGCGGCCCCACCCGCCTCCAGGGCGCCGACCTGGTCATCCCCGACCTCCGCGGCGGCTTCTCGTACCTCATCGCCGCGCTGGCCGCCCAGGGCACGTCCCGGGTCCACGGCATCGACCTCATCAACCGGGGCTACGAGAACTTCATGGAGAAGCTCGTGGAGCTGGGCGCGAAGGTGGAGCTGCCGGGCAAGGCGCTCGGATAGGCGCCAGCCTCCCTCTCCGGCCCGGGGCAGCGCCGGTCCCGGCCGGGGGTCCGGGGGTTGGCCCCCGGATGAGCACAGCATGGAGAAGCTCGTGGAGCTGGGCGCGAAGGTGGAGCTGCCGGGCAAGGCGCTCGGCTGACAGTTCCTACGACGATGGGGCGGCCTCCCGGATGCCGGGTGGCCGCCCCATTGGCGTTACTCAGGCGCCGTACACCGTCCCGTGGTGTACGGGCAGGATTACTGGCCCTTGGCCGCTTCCTTGAGCTTGGAGCCCGCGGAGACCTTCACGCTGTAACCGGCCGGGATCTGGATCGGGTCGCCGGTCTGCGGGTTGCGCGCGGTGCGAGCGGCACGGTGGGTGCGCTCGAAGGTCAGGAAGCCGGGGATGGTGACCTTCTCGTCGCCCTTGGAGACGATCTCGCCGACCACGTCGGCGAACGCGGCCAGCACGGCGTCGGCGTCCTTGCGGGTCACCTCGGCGCGGTCGGCCAGCGCGGCCACCAGCTCACTGCGGTTCATTTTGTTACTCCCGTGTTCTTCTTGCCGTTGAGGCGTGCCACGCGGCGGAGCCGCATATCGGGCACAGCGAAGCCGATGCTGCCAGGGTCCTCGGACAGTCCCCGGACCCGGGTCCGTCGTCCGACGCTCGCGCCCAGGGACGCATCCTGCCCCCACCTGCGGCGGGAATGCCAATCCGGCACCCGCAGGAGTCGTGAGAACACCCTTGGGAGTCACACGAAAAGCGCCACTGACCGGCCGCCACCCTAGATGGCGGCCGGCGGTAGGTGGTTCCACGACGCGCCGTTGACCAGCGCAGCCGTGGCAATCCTCACAGCCACAGCACAGCGCGGGTTGACGCCGACGTCGCATGTGCTACAACGCCGTCGCCGACGCTCCGGCAGCCTTCGCCGCTTCCCGCACCGCACCCGCGACCGCGCCCGCGACCTTGTCGTTGAACACGCTCGGGACGATGTAGTTCGGGTTCAGTTCGTCCTCGGTCACCACGTCCGCCAGCGCCTTCGCGGCGGCGAGCATCATCTCCGTGTTAACGGTACGGGACTGGGCGTCCAACAGGCCACGGAAGACACCCGGGAAGACCAGGACGTTGTTGATCTGGTTGGGGAAGTCGGAGCGGCCGGTGGCCACAACCGCAGCGGTCTGGCGAGCGATCGCCGGATCGACCTCGGGGTCCGGATTCGCGAGCGCGAACACGATCGCGTCGTCGGCCATCCCGGCCACGTCGTCACCGTCGAGCACGTTGGGAGCCGAGACGCCGATGAAGACGTCGGCGCCGCGCACGGCGTCCCTGAGGGTGCCGGTGATGCCGTCGGGGTTGGTGTTGTCGGCGATCCAGCGCAGCGCCGAGTCGGGGGCGGCGTCGACCAGGTCCTCGCGGCCGGCGTGCACGACACCGTGGATGTCGGCGACGACGGCGTGCTTCACGCCCGCGGCGAGCAGCAGCTTCAGGATCGCCGTGCCGGCCGCGCCCGCGCCGGACATGACGACCCGCACGTCCCCAACTGCCTTGCCCACCACGCGAAGTGCGTTGGTGAGGGCGGCGAGGACGACGATCGCGGTGCCGTGCTGGTCGTCGTGGAAGACGGGGATGTCGAGGGCCTCGCGCAGCCGCGCCTCGATCTCGAAGCAGCGGGGGGCGGAGATGTCCTCGAGGTTGATGCCGGCGAAGCCCGGGGCGATCGCCTTCACGATCTCGACGATGGCGTCGGTGTCCTGGGTGTCCAGGCAGATGGGCCAGGCGTCGATGCCGGCGAACCGCTTGAAGAGGGCCGCCTTGCCCTCCATGACGGGCAGCGCGGCCATCGGGCCGATGTTGCCGAGGCCCAGCACGGCGGAGCCGTCCGTCACGACCGCAACGGAGTTGCGCTTGATGGTGAGGCGGCGGGCGTCCTCGGGGTTCTCGGCGATCGCCATGCAGACGCGGGCCACACCCGGCGTGTAGACCATGGACAGGTCGTCACGGTTGCGGATGGGGTGCTTCGACGCCATCTCGATCTTGCCGCCGAGGTGCATGAGGAACGTACGGTCCGAGACCTTGCCGAGCGTGATGCCCTCGATGCCGCGGAGCTTCTCGACGATCTCGTCGGCGTGGCTGGTGGACGTCGCCGCGATGGTGACGTCGATGCGGAGCTTCTCGTGGCCGGACGCGGTGACGTCGAGGCCGGTCACCGAGCCTCCGGAGGACTCCACGACGGTGGTGAGCTGCGAGACGGCGGTTCCGCTCGCGGGCACCTCCAGCCGGATGGTCATCGAGTAGGAGACGCTGGGCGCCGTTGCCATGGCCGACTTCCTCTGCTTTCACCGAATGCTGCGTTGTGCCGTCCGATCGTCGCACCTACCCCTGAGTACGCGGTAGCCGCCCGGGATTGCGCTCATTTAGTTCACACCCGGGATGCGATTTCGGAAAATATCTTCCACCATACGAGAATTGATCAGGCAACGAAAGAGGCCCACGTCACATCGTGACGTGGGCCTCTCACAAGTCAGTGACACCGACCCGCCATGCTCGCCTCGCGGCAAGTGGTCGCTCGAAGCGACGAAGGTTGGGCCCGGGGGCTTGGATCGGGCCGGTGTCACGTCAAGGCTAACAAACGGATTCCGCACGGCCATTCCCGTCCCGGGAGTCCATCCGGGTCGATCTCTTCCGCGTCAGTCTCTGAGCAGGTCAGGCACCCCGGCCGCGTCCGGCTCGTCCCGCGCGTCGGAGACCACCGTCAGCTGCTGGGTGGCCCGGGTCAGGGCGACGTACAGAACCCGCAGTCCGGCGGGCGACTCGTCGGCGATCTCCGCGGGCGAGACGACCACCGTCGCGTCGTACTCCAGGCCCTTCGCCTCCAGGCTGCCGAGCGCCACCACCCGGTCGCCGAGCCCGGCCAGCCAGCGCCGTGCCTCCTCACGCCGGTTCATGGCCACCACCACGCCGACCGTGCCGTCCACGCGGTCGAGGAGCCGGGCCGCCTCCTCGCGCACGGTGCGCCCCAGAGACTCCCGTACGACAGTGCTGTGTCCATTGTTCGTTGTCACAAAACGGGGCTCGACGCCCGTGGAACGGACGGCCGACGGCGACTCGGAGCCGGGCATGGCGAGGGCCAGCACCTTCGACGCCAGTTCGGCGATCTCGGCCGGGTTGCGGTAGTTCACGGTGAGGCTGAAGCGACGGCGGGGGCGGGTGCCGAGCGCCTCGTCGCGGGCCTCGGCCGCCTCGTCCGGGTCGGACCAGGAGGACTGGGCCGGGTCGCCGACGACCGTCCAGGTGGCGTGCCGGCCGCGCCGGCCGATCATGCGCCACTGCATGGGCGTGAGGTCCTGGGCCTCGTCGACGATGACATGCGCGTACTCGGTGCGCTCCTGCGCCAGCCGCTCGGCCCGCTCGCGCTGCGACTCCTCGCGCACCGGCATCAGCTCCTCCAGGCCGGTGAGCTGGTCGAGCGGATCGAGCTCGCGCTTCTTCCGGGGGCGGGCCGGGACACCGAGGACGGCCTGCAGCTCGTCGAGCATGGCGATGTCGTGCACGGAGTGGCCGTCCCGCCTGAGCGAGCGGGCCACCTTGCGCACCTCGCCCGGGTTCAGGATCCGGCGGGCCCAGCGGCCCAGCTGCTTCTCGTCGGCCATGGCCCGCAGCACGTGCTGCGGGGTCAGCTCCGGCCACCAGGCGTCGAGGAAGCCCACAAAGGCATCCTCCGATGTCACGTCCTCGTCGAACGAGGAGCGCAGCTCGGCGGCGAGCTCGGGGTCGGAGTGGCGGGTCGCGCCGCCCGACTGCTCCCACAGCGCGTCGAGGAGCAGCCTGCGCGCCCGAGGGCGCAGCAGGTTCACCGGAGCCGTGCCCCCCAGCGCGTTGCGCCGGATCCGCTCCAGCTCGGCGGCCTCCAGTTCGAGCCGCCGACCGAAGGCGACGACTCGCAGCCGCTGCGGCGAATCGTTCAGCTCCAGCGCTCCGCGGGCGGCCTTCCGCAGCACCTTGAGCATGCGGTACGAGCCCTTGGCGCGGGCCACGGACGGGGAGTCGTACAGCGTCGCCTCGGCGCCGTCGACGAGCGAACCGATCGCGCGGATGGCGACCTGGCCCTCCTCGCCGAGGGAGGGCAGCACGCCCTCGGTGTACGCGACCAGCAGCGGGGTCGGCGAGACGATCAGGATGCCGCCCGCGTAGCGGCGCCGGTCCTGGTAGAGGAGGTACGCCGCGCGGTGCAGGGCGACGGCGGTCTTGCCCGTGCCGGGGCCGCCCTCGACATAGGTCACGGAGGCGGCGGGGGCGCGGATGACCAGGTCCTGCTCGGCCTGGATGGAGGCGACGATGTCCCGCATGGTGTGGCTGCGGGCCTGCCCGAGGGCGGCCATGAGGGCGCCGTCGCCGATGACGGGCAGCTCGTCGCCGTCGAGGAACGCCTTCAGCTCGGGGCGCATCAGGTCGTCCTCGACGCCGAGGACGCGGCGGCCCTTGGAGCGGATGACCCGGCGGCGGACCACCCGGCCGGGGTCGACCGGCGTGGAGCGGTAGAAGGGGGCCGCGGCGGGGGCCCGCCAGTCGATGACCAGCGGCGCGTAGTCCTGGTCGAGGACGCCGATGCGGCCGATGTGCAGGGTCTCGGCGATGTCGGCCGTGCCGTCGTCGCGGACCGCGCCCTCGGCGGGCTCGACCGCGGTGTACGCGCCGTCCGGTCCCTTCTTGCCGTCCTTGCCGGGCAGCAGGTCGATGCGGCCGAAGAGGAAGTCCTCGAACTCGTTGTTCAGCCGGTTCAGGTGGACGCCCGCCCGGAAGACCTGCGCGTCGCGCTCGGCGAGCGCACCGGGCGTGCCGACCTGGCCGCGTTGGGCCGCGTCCTGCATGAGGAACTCCGCCTCGTGGATCTTCTCCTCCAGGCGGCGGTACACCCGGTCCAGGTGCTCCTGTTCCACCCCGATCTCTCGGTCGCGTACGGAGTCATGGACCGAGCCGAGCGCGGTTTCCTGTTGAGCCTGAGCGGCCACCGGGCCCCCTTCTGACGTGCTGGGCAGCCGTCCACCGTACGCGAAGGGGACCCGGAAAGGCTACGCGTAGGCCCCGGGTCCGTTGTCCACAACGTCCCGGGGCCTGCCGTAGAACTTATGCGTCGACCTCGACCAGCACCTCACCGTCGAAGGTCATGACCACGAAGTGGTCGATCTCGTTCGGGGCGAAGGCGGCGCCACCCTGGACGTAGAGCGGGTTCTTGGCCTGCTCGGTCTTGGCATCCGGGAGGCCGTAGCCCCAGTTCGGGACGGACCAGTTGCTGAGCGTCTCGCGCTCGCCGTTCTTGCCGACGGCGATCAGGGAGCACTTCTCGGGGCCCTTGACACCCTTGAGTTCCAGGACGGCGTCGGTGCCGTGGGGCTTCTCCTCCATGGCCACGGTCGCGCTGACCTTGGTCTTCGGGTCGGCCGCGGTGACCCGGTCGGGCATACCGTCGAACGCGGCCTTGGCGGGGCTGGACGCCTGGAGCGGGACGTTGCCGCCCCCGGAGTCGTCGCCGCCGGTCGCCGCGACGGAGACCAGCGGGCCGCCGACGATCAGCGCGGCGGCCGCGGCCACCATGTACATCCCGCGACGGCGCTTCTGGGCGCGGCGCTCGGCGACCTCGTCGACCAGCTTCTCCGCGAGCCGCGGGCTGGGCCTGGCGGACAGCGACTCGCCGATCGAGGGTGTGCCGGCACCGGGCAGATCGGCGAGGGCGGCCAGCATCGGTTCCATCCCGGCGAGCTCGTCGAGCTGCTGGGCGCACCACTCACAGGTGGCGAGGTGGGCCTCGAAAGCGGTTGCTTCGGCGTCGTCGAGAATCCCGAGGGCGTAGGCACCGACGGTCTCGTGCTCGTTCGGGCCCAGTGATCCGCCGCCCTGTGTTCCCTGCATGGGGCCAGACATACCCGGACCCCCTGCTCCGTATCCCCCGTATGTGTTCATCACGCCGTCACCCCCCGCTCCTCCAGTGCCAGCTTCATCGAACGCAGGGCGTAGAACACCCGTGAACGCACAGTGCCACTGGGTATGCCCAGCGTCTCTGCCGCCTCATTGACGGTACGCCCCTTGAAGTACGTCTCGACGAGCACCTCCCGGTGGGCAGGGGTCAG
Organism: Streptomyces sp. KR55; assembly: GCF_052245645.1. Taxonomy (NCBI): domain Bacteria; kingdom Bacillati; phylum Actinomycetota; class Actinomycetes; order Kitasatosporales; family Streptomycetaceae; genus Streptomyces; species Streptomyces sp. KR55. The sequence continues at coordinate 13,991 of NZ_JBQQCE010000085.1, forward strand.
GTCGTCGAGTGCGTCCGACAGCGTCATCAGCCACAGCGCCTTGTCGATCTCGTCCTCCGCGGGGATGACCTCCAGCGGCGACGGGTCGACCTCCTGCGGCCGGGCCTGCCGGCTGCGGTGGCCGTCGATGACGATGCGCCGGGCGACCGTCACCAGCCAGGGGCGTACCGATCCGGTCGCTCGGTTGAGCTGACCGGCGTTCTTCCAGGCACGGATGAGCGTCTCCTGCACGACGTCCTCGGCGCGCTGCCGGTCTCCGGCGACCAGGCGCAGCACGTACGCGAGCAGCGGTCCGGCGTGCTCTCGATACAGCGCACGCATCAGCTCCTCGTCGGGTTCCGAGGGCTGGGACATGCGATGTCGGGCCCTCGATCCACGTTCATTGGCCACGGCCGCATCCTTGCGCACGCCCACCTCCGGTGTCCGGGGGTTCCCCCAGTCGGTCGCTCAACACCGGGTACGGACGCAGGCCGTGGTGTGTTCAAAGTGAGATGACAGTTTTCTTCGGAGTGACGTGACGAGCGGGACATGGGTGCACAATCCCCCCGCCCAGTCTTTACGTTTTCGCCACACCGGCAAGATCGTTACGGCGGTGGGGCGTTCGGAGTCCGAAACGCGATGTTGTCGAAATCACTTCGACGACACACCAACCGACATGCCGCAGAAGGCACATAAGGGACCGTCAGCCGCGAGCGAGAGCAGCCGTGCGACGCCGGTGCCGGGCGACCCGCTCCCGGTTCCCGCACACCTCACTGGAACACCAGCGCCTGCGCCGGCCCCGGGACGTGTCGAGGTAGACGATCGGGCAGTCGTCGCCCGCACACTGCCGCAGGCTCGCCCGGGCGACGGGGTCGGTGAGCAGCTCCACGGCGTCCCGGGCGATCGCACCGAGCAGTGCGGCGCACTCAGGGGGCCCGGCCAACTCCCGTACGAGCGTGCCGTCCTCGGCGCGCAGGGCGCGCGGAGCCGGTGGTGCGGTGCGGGCGATGTCGTTGACGCGGGCGAGCGCGAGATCGTACGGCCGGGTCGTGGGCGCCAGCGTGCCGTGCACCAACTGGCCGACGTGGGCGCGCAGTTCGCGGACGCCGACCAGCCAGGAGGCGTCGGCGTGCGCCAGCGGGGTGCCGGGCGGGACGAGCCCCGACCCGGTGATCCAGGCGCGCAGCACCTCGACGGAGCCGAGCCGTTCCACCGGGTGGGTGGTCGCCAGCAGGTCCAGACAGATCCGCCCGGCGTCGAACCGCAGCTCGTACGGGGCCGGGGCCGTATCCAGTGCCATGCGCGCGTCACCGCCTAGCCGGGAGAGGCTGAGGAACCGTTCCCTCTCACAGTGCCTGCCCGCCGCGGCGACCGGAACCCCACGTACCGAGCGCTCCTGGACGCCCGCTTGTGCGAGCGCGCGTCCAGGCCCGCGCCCTGCTCCTCTTCCGGCCGTCACACGTCCGCGTACTTCGCATCGGCCGCCGGGTCGAGGGCGAGCCGGTAGCCGCGCTTGACGACCGTCTGGATCAGCTTCGGCGCCCCCAGCGCCGTACGCAGCCGGGCCATCGCCGTCTCCACGGCGTGCTCGTCCCGGCCGGCGCCGGGCAGCGCGCGCAGCAGCTCGGCGCGGGCGACCACCCAGCCGGGCCGCCGGGACAGCGCGCGCAGCAGGGACATCCCGGCCGGCGGTACGGGCTTGAGGTCGCCGTCCACCAGCACCGCGTGCCCGCGGATCTCCACCCGGTGCCCGGCGATCGGCAGCGCCCGCGCCCGCCCGGGCAGCTCCTGACACAGCAGCTGTACGAGGGGACCGAGCCGGAAACGCTCGGGCTGCACCGTGTCGACACCGCGGGCCTGCAACGGCAGCGCGGTGACCGGCCCGACGCAGGCCGGCAGCACATCGTGGTGGAGCGCGGCGAGCAGCTCGGGCAGCAGCCCGCGCTCCTCGGCCCGGGACAGCAGGGACGCGGCGGCCGGCGCGCTGGTGAAGGTGAGCGCGTCCACACCGCGCGAGACGGTGGCGTCCAGCAGCCGGTCGACCGGCGAGAGATCCTCGGGAGGCATCCACCGGTAGACGGGGACGCCGACGACCTCCGCCCCGCCCGCCCTGAGCGACTCCACGAACCCGGGCAGCGGCTCCCCGTGCAGCTGTACGGCGATACGCCGCCCGTCGACGCCCTCCTCCAGCAGCCGGTCGAGCACCTCGGCCATGGATTCGGAGGACGGCGACCACTCCTCGGTCAGCCCCGCGGCCCGGATCGCCCCCTTCACCTTCGGCCCGCGCGCGAGCAGCTCCACCCCGCGCAGCCGGTCCAGGAGCGCCTCCCCGAGCCCCCACCCGTCGGCGGCCTCGACCCAGCCCCGGAAACCGATGGCCGTGGTGGCCACGACCACATCCGGTACGCGGTCGATGAGCTCCTTGGTGGCGGCGAGCAGCTCGCTGTCGTCGGCGAGCGGCACGATACGCAGGGCGGGAGCATGCAGGACGGCGGCGCCGCGCCGCTGCAGCAGCGCCCCGAGTTCGTCGGCCCGGCGCGCGGCCGTCACGCCCACGGTGAACCCGGCGAGGGGCCCGTGTTCCGCCCGCTGTCCCGCCATGTCCGCCGCCTGCCTCGCCGGCTGATCCGGTCGCTGTTGTTGCTCGTACATAACTCTCGTCCCGCACTCGAGTCGTTGCACCTACATGCCGACCGAGCCTGTCAACGGTGCGTGACAGGCTCGGTTCGGCTTGATGTCGGTGGTGTTACGTCACACCTCGGCGTAGCTGAGCTGCGGCTTTGCCTCTGAGGCCGGTGTGGCGTTGGTCTCCGAGGCGGCCGGGCGGCGAAGGTATACGGCCCAGGTGACCACGAAGCAGACGGCGTAGAAGGCGAGGAAGGCGACGAAGGCGCCGGTGCCGGAGCCCACGGTGAGGAAGGACTGGCGGAAGGCGAGGTTGATGCCGAGGCCGCCGAGCGCGCCCACCGCGCCGATGAGTCCCATGGAGGCGCCGGAGAGACGGCGGCCGTAGGCGGCGGCATCCTCACCGGTGAGCCCCTTGGCGAGGGCCTTGTTGTGGAAGATGCCGGGGATCATCTTGAACGTCGAGCCGTTGCCGAGGCCGGACAGCACGAACAGGGCGATGAACGCGGTGGTGAACAGCGGCAGCGACTTCTGCATCGAGGCCACGATGATGATCGAGGTCGCCACGGCCATGGCCACGTAGTTCCACAGCGTGATCTTCGCGCCGCCGAACCGGTCGGCGAGCGCGCCGCCCACGGGGCGGATCAGGGAGCCGAGCAGCGGGCCGATGAAGGTGACGTAGGCGGCCTGGAGCGGCGTACGGCCGAACTGGGTCTGAAGGACCAGCCCGAAGGCGAAGCTGTAGCCGATGAACGAACCGAAGGTACCGATGTAGAGGAAGGACATGATCCAGGTGTGGGCGTCCTTCGCGGCGTCCTTGGCGGCACCGGTGTCGTTCTTGACGGACGAGATGCTGTCCATCTTCAGCCACGCGAGGACGGCGGCGATCACGATGAACGGGATGTAGATCCCGAGCAGCAGGCGCGGGCCGCCACTGGCGCCGATGACCGCGAGACCGACGAGCTGCACCACGGGCACGCCGATGTTGCCGCCACCGGCGTTCAGACCGAGCGCCCACCCCTTCTTACGGAGAGGGAAGAAGGCGTTGATGTTGGTCATGCTGGAGGCGAAGTTCCCGCCACCGACACCGGCCAGCATCGCGCACAGCAGGAACGTGGTGAACGACGTCCCCGGCTCCATCACGGTGAACGCGGCGACCGTCGGCAGGAGCAGCAGGCTCGCCGAGATGACCGTCCACATCCGGCCGCCGAAGACGGCGACGGCGAAGGTGTACGGCACGCGGACGATGGCGCCGACCAGCGTGGCCATCGAGACGATCGTGAACTTGTCGGCGGGGGTGAGCCCGTACTCCGGCCCCATGAAGAGCACCATCACGGACCACAGGGTCCAGATCGAGAACCCGATGTGCTCGGAGAGAACGGAGAAGAACAGGTTCCGCCGGGCGACCTTCTCACCCGTCTCGTTCCAGAAGGTCTCGTCCTCCGGATCCCAGTGCTGGATCCAGCGGCCGCCCCTGCTCGGGGGTGCGGGGGCTGTACTCGGGGCTGTCATGACGCCTCCACGGTGCTCCGGGACTCGGGTACTGCTCTGAGCGGTTGAGTCCCGAAGGTAGGGAGGGCGCGTTTCCGGTCTGTGGCTGTGGGTGACCGGAAAGGAACTTTGCTCTCACCCTGGGCGAGGGTGGGATGAGAGGTTTCTTCGGCGCGGGGTGGCCCGGGGGCTGGTGCCGGGTTGGTGCCGGGTCAGTGCTGTGGGGGCTGCCAGTGGGGGTTGGGTTGGGGCTGGTGGGGCTGAGGTGCCTGCTGTGGGTACGGCTGAGGGTGGCCGTAGGGCTGGGGCCCCGGCTGTGGCTGGGCCTGGGGGGCGGCGGGGTACGGCCCGGATGCGGGCGGAGGGGCGTAGGGCCCCGGCGTCCCGGACGCGGGCGGAGGGATGTACGGCCCCGGCGCCTGCTGCTGCCCGTAACCACCGGGCGTACCCGGCTGACCGCCGTACGGCCCACCGGCCGGACCGCCGTACGGCCCACTCGCGAACGGATTCCCGTGCCCCGGAAGCTGCGCCCCCGGCGGCAGGTACCGCAGCCGCCCGGTCTCGTCGGTGACCGGCGCGAACCCGGCGGCCTGGAGAAGGGCGGCGAACTTGGCGTTGCGCTTCCGGCCCCAGGTGAGCGCGAAGCCGAGCAGGCCCATGGTCACGGCCCACATGATCCCGCCGATGAGCAGGCCGCTGTCCCCGCCGATGTTCACGGCGACGACAAAGGACCCGACAGTGATGGCGACCGCCGCGTACCCCAGCCGCTGCTTCTCGGAGTGCCGGCCGGTGAGGTCGAAGTTGATCCGCGCCTTGAGGAGCTCGACGGCGTCCGGCACAAGGGGCGGCAGCGAGACGCCGTCGCCAGCGTTCGGATACTGCGCCCAGTTCTGCGCGGCCCGCGCACGGGCGTGCGGGCTGGGATCGGGCACGATCATCATCACGAGCGCGTTGTTGCGGGAGCCGGTCTGCCGTGCGTCCGCGTACTCGTACCCGAACTGCTGGGCGACGAAGGCGAGCCGGGCGAGCTTCTTCACGGAGGCCATGGGACTGGTGAGCTGAACCGGCCCGCCCCCGGCCATCAACTGCAGCATCTTCTGCACCTGCCGCTTGCTCACCTGCAACCAACTCCCCCGCCGCTCGAGCCGCCCCGTTCACTTGCGCAACGTGGGCAGTTTTCCACACGAGTCTGTGGCTGCGGAACCACTCCCCATCGGTCGAGAGCCCACCTCGAACCACAGCAGCTTTCCGGCGCCCCGGTTGAGCGGGCCGTCCCCGAGCGGCCAGCCGCCCCACGCATCGGCGTACTGCTGCACGAGGTGCAGTCCGCGCCCGCTGTCGGCGTCCACGGGAGCGGGCCGGACCCGATCCCTGGGCGACTTGCCGAAAGGAGCGGGGACATGCGGGTGACTGTCCCAGACTCCGACCCGCAATCGTCCGTCGCCGAGTGCGGTCAGCCGCAGCGAGGCCGGTCCGTTCGTATGCCGGTACGCGTTGCTGACCAGCTCGGAGGTCAACAGCTCAACGACGTCCAGGACTTCATGCATGCCGTGCCCGTCGAGCGCTGCCCGCACGGTCATACGTGCGACACGTGCGGCGCGTGGGTCATGGGGCAGACGGAGGGCGTACACCCAGGTGTTGGGCAGGGCTACCGTGACCATGGAAGACCTCCGGGAGGAAGGGGACTTGGACGACTCGCCCACGGCCGCGCCGGGCGGTGGCAGTGCCTGGGGTGGTGCACTTCCGGCTTATGAGTGCGGGGAGTTGGGCGGTACGGCATATACGCTAGCGACAGAATTGGAAGATATTCCATCGATTCAGCGAAGACCTTCCATTCGCCACCCATGTGGGTGACCGCACGCGCCTGCGTCAAGGAGAGAAGCGACCCGCCATGCCACCCGCCACCACCGCAACCCTGCGTCAGCAGCGCCTCGGCGCCGAACTGCGGAAGCTTCGCGAGCGCGCAGGCCTCACGTCTACCGCTGCTGCCGCTCTCCTCGGCAGCCCGCAGGCCCGGATCAGCAACATCGAAGCCGGCCGGTACGCCGTGAGCGCCGACCGCGTACGAACGCTGGCGCGCAACTACAGCTGCGCCGACGAGGCGTACGTCGACGCCCTCGCCGGGATGACAGGCGCCCGCAAGCGCGGGTGGTGGGAGGAGTACCGCGACAACCTCCCCGCCGGCCTCCTCGACCTGGCCGAACTCGAGCACCACGCAACGGCGCTCCGAGTAGCCGTAACGGTCCATATGCCTGGCCTGCTGCAAACCCCGGAACACGCACGCGCCACCATGCGCGAAGCCGTGCCGCCGCTCCGCCCCTACGAGATCGAGCACCGCGTCTCGTACCGCGTGAAGCGTCAGGCCATCCTGTTTGAGGACACCTCGACCCCCTACACGGCCATCGTTCACGAGGCGGCCCTGCGCATGGGCTTCGGCGGCCCGGACGTCGCCCGCGCCCAGCTCGACTACCTCCTGGAGATGAGCGAGCAGACCACGATCACCGTCCTGGTGATCCCCTTCGGCCAAACCGGCTTCCCCACCGCGGGCCAACCCATCACGTACGCGACCGGCCCGGTCCCCCAACTCGACACCGTGGTCCTGGACACCGACCACGGCTGCGAATTCCTCGACGCCGAGGCCCAGTTGATCCGCTACCGCCGGGTGCTCGACCGCATGGAGTCCCGCGCCCTACCCGAGCCGAAGTCCCGAGACCTCATCCAACGCATCGCCCGAGACCTCTGAGGAGCCAGCCATGCCCGAACTCGCTTGGCACAAGTCGACGTACAGCGCCGAGGCCGCGAACTGCGTCGAGATAGCCTCCACTCCCACCATCATCCACATACGAGACTCCAAGCACGCCGAGGGCCCTCACCTCACCGTCACGTCTTCCACCTGGTCGACCTTCGTTTCGTACGCGGTTTCTCCCGAGTCTTCACCGCGTCGTTGAGCGGACCTGGGATCCGCCGTACCTGGCTCGCCAGCGATCCGCTCGAGGGCGAGCGGGGGCCAATGGGAACAGAGTCCCGTTATTCGCTAGCGGCCCCACACAGGAATGGGAGAACCCACGTCCGCTGAGTCGAGGGCCGAGGGGCCGAGCCCACGGCGGGGCTCATCGACGCGCAGTCGGTGCGGGACGCGATGCTGGGCCCGCACGATGCCGCTGTCGGGCACCTCCCTGACACGGCGTACGTGTCCACGACATCCTCGCCACGCACGACGCGCCCCCGAGGGCGTCAATGCCTACGCTTAGAAGCGATATCGGAGGGACTGGCAAGGACCACCGGTCCGCGGCGGGCCCAGCTGCATGCGCTGAACTGCCAGAAAGGCACCAGCATGACCTTCAACGTGCCCATTCCAGATAAGAACGACCCGCGGTGGACCCGGCGCGACGGCATCTTCGTGCTACGTGACGAGGGAACCACCAAGTGGCTGGCCGGCGACCTGACCACCGTCAAGATCACGGCGGCGCAGACCAACGGCGCCCTCGGCGTACTGGAGACAACGGTCCTGCCGGGCGGCGGGCCGATCGCCCATGCCCACGGCCGCGAGGACGAGGCGTTCTACGTGCTCTCCGGCGACTTCGAGTTCCTCAACGGGGACCAGACACTCAAGGCCGGCCCCGGCGACTTCCTCTTCATCCCGCGAGGAAACCGGCACCGGTTCACCAACATCGGTTCTCGTCCCGCGAATCTGCTCACCTTCATGCTGCCGGGTGGGCACGAGCAGTTCTGGCTGGACAACGGAACCGACCCCATGCCCGGCCAACCCGCGCCCGTATGGGGTCCCGAAAGCATCGGCCCGCTCCTTGAGGAACTGACTCGCCACCAGGTGACCATCATGCCGGAAGAACCGCCGGTCGTTGCATCCTGACCGCCCCTCCTGGCCCGGGCCGGCTCGGCGGACTCACTCCTTCCCGGCCCTCTGGGCCGCTTACGCCGGCTCCCGGTAGCGGCCTCGCTGCCGCGGTGAAGACGGTACGAGGGGGCTCTCCCCCGGGCGGATGGCGATTCGCTGTCGCTGTGAGCAGAGCCGATCGCCTCCGTGACCGCAGTCAGCCGCTCAGCGCGCGCTCCGGGCTGGGCACTCAACGCTGGTCGTCGAGCGCGCTCTCGCCCACCTGCGCTGGTTCCGCCGCCTGCGGATCCGCTGGGAGATCCGCGACGACATCCATGAAGCCTTCCTCACCCTCGGTTGCGCCCTAATCTGCTGGAGGCGTCTTGTCGCGTCACGACGGCAGCCGGGCTCCTTCACCCAACATCACGCCTTGGCAGGCACGCTCGCACCGCCCTCCACCACCGCACGTCAAATCCCGTGCCTGCCCCCACGTTTCCTGCCGTCCGGCCACAACCGCGGCCTCCGCCGCGCCCCGATGTCCTCGATCCAGCCGACCGTCAGGATCGCGAGCCCGATCAGGGGCCAGACCAGGCAGAACATCCACAGCATGTACGTCGCATCCATCGCCCCCACCGCGCTGTCGCCCTGCATGAACGGAAGCTCGTAGACGAGGTCGATGATCGGGATCGTGGCCATGATCAGCATGTTGTGCCAGAGGTAGATCGTGACCGCGCGGTTGTTGGACAACGTCACGAGGCGGTCCCACTTCGCCAGCCGACCCGGCAGTTCCTGCCAGGACGGGGAGTACTGGAGCAGGATGACGACGAAGCCGAAGGACCAGGTCGCCTGGGCCAGCGGAATGTCGTTGAGGTCCCAGCCGTCGGCGCCGAGGTGGCCCGACGCCCACCACAGGCCGAAGGCCATGAGGAGGGACGAGCAGGAGACAGCCACATAGCGGGGGATCTGACGCAGCAGGCCCTCGTGGTGCGCGAAGCCCAGCACCCAGCAGCCGCCGTAGACCGCGAAGTCCGTCACCGCGTTGCCCGTTTCGCCGGGGATCTTCACCAGGCCGGTGCCGACGATCGCCGTCAGGCCCAGCGGGGCCAGCAGCGTCGGCCAGGGTGCCCTGCGGTACGCCCACAGCAGGAGCGGGGAGGCGACCACGAACCACAGGTATGCCCGCAGGTACCACAGTGGGCCCGATGCCTGTACCGCCCAGGTGTCCTCCAGCAGGCCCGACTTGGAGCCGATGTGCCAGGGGAACGGCGGGGCGCCGATCGGTATGACGTAGTTGACCAGTTCCAGCAGGGCCCAGGTGGGGCTCTCCTCGGTGTTCTTCGTCGGGTTCCAGCCGCCCGCGAAGAGCAGCACCAGCACCACCGCGCTGAACGCCCACAGCGGTGGCAGCAGCCGCCTGATCCGGCCCCGGATCACCCCCCAGGCCGGGCGCTTCAGCGAGCGTGCCATCAGCGAACCCGCCAGCGCGAACATCACGCCCATCGACGGGAACAGCACGGTCAGCCACGCCCAGCCGAACAGGTGGTAGACGACCACTCGGACCAGGGCTATCGAGCGCAGAAGGTCCAGGTAGCGGTCCCGGCCGGGGGGCGGCTTCGCCGTCGGGGCCGGCGCCGTGTCCGGGGCGGTGTCGGGCGTCCGTTGCAGCGGGATGCCGTACGACGACGGTGTCGTCCCGGTGCCCAGGTCCTCTGTGTATCCGTTGCTCATCCCACGGGCCTCCGGTCGTCCGTCTCCGCGCCCCGCTGGCGCGGCATCGCACCGAGCGGGGCCTCCACGACGCCCGTCCGCCGCAGCTTCTGCCACCGCAACCGCCCGCCCGTGAGGGCGGTGATCCAGGACTGGAGGAGGACCACGTACATGAGCTGGCGGTAGAGGATCTGCTGGAGCGGGAGCGAGATGAGGTGGGTCATGCGTTCGCGGTCCAGGCGGAAGGCGTACGCGGCGCAGAAGAGCTGGATCGCCAGGACGCCCAGCCAGGCCATGATCGTCTTTCCGGTCGGGCCGAAGATGATGCCGTACAACAAGAACACGTCGATCAGTGGGGCCAGGAGTGGGGCCAGGACCATGAACAGGGACACCAGCGGCAGGCCCACGCGGCCGAAGCGGCCCGACGGGCCTCGGTCCAGTAGCGCGCGGCGGTGCTTCCAGATGGCCTGCATCGTGCCGTACGACCAGCGGTAACGCTGGGACCACAGCTGTTGGACCGTCTCCGGGGCCTCGGTCCAGGCGCGGGCGTTCTCCGCGTAGACGACTCGCCAGCCGTCGCGGTGCAACGCCATGGTGATGTCGGTGTCCTCGGCGAGGGTGTCGTCACTCATGCCGCCGACCCGTTCCAACGCCGAGCGACGAAAGGCTCCCACCGCACCCGGGATCGTCGGCATGCAGCGCAGGATGTCGTACATGCGGCGGTCGAGGTTGAAGCCCATCACGTACTCGATGTGCTGCCACGCGCCGATGAGTGAGTCGCGGTTGCCGACCTTCGCGTTGCCGGCGACCGCGCCGACCTGCGGGTCGCCGAAGGGCTGGACGAGTTCGCGGACGGTGGAGGGTTCAAAGACTGTGTCGCCGTCCATCATCACGACGATGTCGTAACGGGCGTTCGCCAGGCCCCGGTTCAGCGCCGCCGGCTTGCCCGCGTTGAGCTGGCGGACGACCCGGACGTTGGGCAGGCCCATCGCCTCGACGATGCGGGCCGTGCCGTCGGAGGAGCCGTCGTCGACGACGATCACCTCGATCGGGTGCTCGCTCGCCATCAGGGAACGGACGGTGTTCTCGATGCACTTGGCCTCGTTGTACGCCGGGACCAGCACCGACACCGGTTCGGTGACCGGCGGCCCCCAGCGGAAGCCGGGGCGCCGGACGCGGCGGGCGTGCCAGCCGGAGAGGACGAGCATCAGGACGAAGCGGCCGATGACGAGGGAGCCGACCACCGCCAGGCCGACCACCAGCACGTCGGTGATCTTCTCCGAGGCCTGGACGAGGACGATCCACGCCTTGCCCTTCCACAGCTCCAGGCCGCTGACCTGGGTGTGCGCGCTGGGGGCGTCGAGGGCTTCGGTGAGGTTGTCGAACTCGTAGCCCCGGTCCTTCATGTCCGGCAGGAACCGGTCCAGTGCCGCCACCGTCTGGCTGCGGTCGCCGCCGGAGTCGTGCATCAGGACGATCGCGCCCTTGCCGTCGGCCGGGGTGGAGCGGCGGATGATCTCGTCGGCGCCGGGCCTGCGCCAGTCCTCGCTGTCGGTGTTGTTGACGACGGTGATGTAGCCGCGCCTGCCGATGTACTCGGTCACCGGCCAGGACTTGTTGTCCATCGCGGCGGAGAACGAGGAGTACGGCGGGCGGAAGAGCGAGGTGCGGATGCCGGCGGCGCCGGATATCGCGAGCTGGTTCTGGGACAGCTCCCAGTCGATGCGCTGCTTCGACTGGTAGGAGAGGTCGGGGTGGTTGAAGGTGTGCAGGCCGACCTCGTGGCCCTCCTCCACCATGCGCTTGACCAGGTCGGGATAGCGCGAGGCCATGGTGCCGGTGACGAAGAAGACGGCGTGCGCGTCGTGCTTCTTCAGTACGTCCAGGACCTTCGGCGTCCAGACCGGGTCCGGGCCGTCGTCGAAGGTGAGGACGAGGCGGTGGTCGGGCACGCTCAGGCTCGCGGTGCGGCCGCTGCGTGTGTCGATGACCGGGCCGCCGTTCAGGATCCGCTCCGGTACGCGGTCGGTGGCGGCCGGGGGGCGGACGCGGTGGTCGGCCAGGATCTCGCTGTGCACATAGCCGCGCAGCATCAGCATCGCCATCAGGGCGACGAGGACGAGCACGGGCAGCAGGTAGCGCAGGGGCAGGCGGCGGCGTCGGGAGCCGTCGCGGGCTCCGGTCCGGCCGGCCCCTTGACGGCTTGGGCGGGATGCCATCAGAGGAGGTACTCCAGGGACTACAGGGACGGGGAGGTGAGCGCGGCGGCAGCCTGGTCCTGGGGGGCAGGGACCGGCTGGGGCGGGCCGTCCGCCACCGTGCCGGTGCCGGCGCTCGTGCCCCCGCTGTCATCGCCCGTCGACGGGGACGGGTCGGCCGAGGGGCCGCCGGAGGGACTCGGGTCGGGCGAGTTGGTGACCGGCGACGACGGGACGGGCGGGGCCGGGTCGCTGGTGCCGGGGTCGGGAGTCGTCCGCGTCGCGGTGGGCGTGGGGTCGGCGGACGTGCCCGGCGCGTCGGGGGTGGTGGCGGTGCCGGGGGCGGTGGCGTCGGCGTCGCCCGGCACCGGCGTGGTGTCGGGGCCGGCCGTCGGCGTGCTGCTCGGAGTGGCGACGCCGGGAGCGGAGGGCTGGGCCGACTGTGCGGGCAGCGGGGG